>JAGQPR010000749.1 GCA_020426625.1 Planctomycetales bacterium | reverse complement strand
ATCACCAACCGCACATCGGCGGAAACGCTTCGCGGTTCCGCACTACGAGTGGAGTCATGCCGCATGAGCAAGGCATTCTTTATGACCATGGCCTTGTTGATTGGCTTCATCGGTTGGCCGTCATTGGTGCACGCGGCGGACTGGGTGATTGCGCACGACCTGCCGGGTGGCGGCGTTCCCTCCGCCCCCAAGCGCGAGTACGACATGCGTGATGAGGCGCTTTGCCAGGGCGACGCTCGCGAGGCGGCATCCGCGTCGGATCGGGCGCTAGCAAAAGCGGGCTGGTTACTTTGGGACGAGTCGGTGTCGGTGGGCAACATCACCGTGCGTACAGCGGCGATGGGTCTCGGCGGACAATGTCGAGCCGAAGGCGTTTCGGTGTTCGTTTACGTCGATGACGAGCCCGTGGCAGCCTTCCTGCCCAGCGATCATAACCAGTCGCTGGCCGCCAGCGTCGATGGCGTCAGCCTGACCATCACGCAAACCTACGCCAAGCCCGGCGAAGCGCAGTGCTGTCGCAACGGCAAGCACCGTCTGCAACTGTCACTGAGCGGACTGAGCGGCTTCGCCACACAGCCTTGATGCCGTGTGGCTGGCGTAAGCCCACTCCACATCCCAGACATTCCAAAAGTATGGCCTTCTGGCATCTTTGCAGCCAGAACCTTCCACGAAGAAATTGAAGTTCTGCAAAACCAAAGTCGTCTCAATCCTCAAGCAAGGTGATGCCTGTGTTCCGGTCACGATGATCGTATGCCGAACGGCCGTTGTTGGCCGGCAGGCGCTATTCGACCCAAGGTGGCCGTTCGCTATCTGCAAGACCTGGGACCTACCACCTCAGTCTGTCGAATATCTGCTACTTTGAATTCTTGAGGCTTGGGGCCCGAACTAATGAGAAGCGCACGTCCAGTTCCGAGAAGGTATCTGCGCACCCATTTGACAGTATGGGCGCTTGCCGGCTTCTGCTGCGGCGCACTTGCAAGCGAGCCTCAGGAAGGGAGGGCGTATACCGTGAGACCCAAATTGCAGGGCTCACTGGGAAATTACGTTGGTGTGGCGCGGCAAGACAGTAGCTACTCTGCCATTTCAGTTATCCCCTGTTCTGGGACTTACCCCCAACCTCCGGCCACCCAATCCTTTCATCTGCAGACGGGAACCCATTACGGTCTCGGTGAATCCTATGAAGTAAAGTATTGCGGCGGCAGATTTCAATCCGATGGGGCTAACGCAGGCATAATTGCACCTGATGGAAGTTTTAGCACTTCCGGCATAGGAGTCTCACAGACATCACCATTTGGTAGCTTAGAGCTTTGCGGCCAACCCTACTTATCTGGTGTGCTCACAACACTGACCGAAAGTAGCTACTTTGCAAGCCTTCCGAGTCTTCGTGGTTCAGTGATCGCCAAGAGTACATCCGCAGGCAACAAGTCGTTGAGTAGTCATTTAGCGATCTCAGCCTACGGCACTGAGTACATTTCTTGGTTCCCACTAGAAGCGATCGATGCCGGACCTGCAGATTGCAGCAGCACTACTGCACTCGAAGCCTTTTTTAAAAAACCCCTGGACTCGAGCCCGGGGAACCTAAATGAGGAGTTTGAAGCGGCAAAAAGACGACCAGCTTCGGCGCAAACCATCGGCACGGGCGAGCCGGCGGTGATTCGATTGTTCGGCTCAGCCCCAATAGGGGCAAGCGTTACGGTGAGTCTTGATTCCCCCCAAGGCATTATTGCCACGTTTGAATCTACTGGAACTCAGCAGGCAACCCTCCAGCCAATTGAGACGATACAAGGGGAATATCGGTTCAGCACCGATATTGTTCTAACCGACGATGGCTTCACGCACTCGGCGAATGTCAGCGAAATAATCACCCTTACCCTCACACAAGGCGCCTCACCTAGTGTCAGTATCAACCTGACAGCTTTTCGCAATCCGATTATGGTCATCCATGGATTTGCGAGTAGTTCGGCAGCCACAGAAAGTTTGGGAGGATATATAAAGAATGCTGTCCGACCCTATGATGTTATAAATGTTGACTACAGCTCAGATAACTCACGATCATTCGATGACGAGCATCTTCAGCAGGTCGTTGGGGTTCAAATTTCTGAGGCTCTCAAGTCCTACCAAAGAGCAGGCGTTATTGTTCAGCACTTTGATGCGGTAGGTCATTCCATGGGAGCACTCGTGGCGCGAAAGTTTTCCGACCGCACAGGTGTCATTGGGCGAATAGTTTCAATAGGCACCCCGCATTTAGGAAGCGAGCTGCCGCAATGTCTGATTGATTCGATCGACATGACTGCGTCGGTCGCGATTAGCAATCCCC
>JAGQPR010000748.1 GCA_020426625.1 Planctomycetales bacterium | reverse complement strand
TGCTTCCAGTAACATGCCCGGATGCGACGGCGAACCCATTGGTCCAGATCCGTTAACTGTGTCTTGGCTAGGCCATTGCGAAAGTATCCCACCCACCCGTGGAAATATTGACGAAGCGGCGTTACCCCGCAAAGACGACGCGTGTACGTTACAATGCACAAAAGCTTCCGACTGACGCAGACTGAGGAATCCGGCTACCGAAGAATGCGGAGAAAACCTCTCGTGATGCACCTAATTGCGACAGCAATCGGAGTTGCAGCTTTTATTTCATGCTTTTCATTTCTCGTCAATCAAACCAATGACCTAGAAATCTTTCCTAACGAAAAACGTTACCTTGGCGCTGCATTGTGCCTGATTGCCTGTGTGAACGTTCACGCACTCGCCTACAAACTGGTAAGAGGCGTCATATCTGCATTGGGTTTGCTGGCAAGATCCGACGTAGATATAGATACACTCTCGCCGCTTATGGACCGCTGGCCCGACGAGTGGTACGAGAAGATCACCAAGATACCACCGCATCCCTTGGACAAAGCGGGGTAACCAACCGTTGCACCCAAGCCCGCGGTCGGGTGCTCCTCGGAAGCCCTCCTACTGGTTTAAGCTTTGGTGTAACACCAAAGCGGATGCCATTCCGTTTTGCGACTCGTAACGGACCAAGGACACTTTGACTAAGATATTGAGATCGACACGACCACTGAGACTAACATGAAACAAGCTCGGTCCAGAGTCCGATCAACCGCAATCGCAGCTTTGATTGCGACTGCAGCCGTCGGGCTCTTAATCGGTGCGTTTTGCACGCTGGAGTATTACTATGCTCAGTACTACTTCGACATCCGGTGGCGTTGGTACCAAATCAGCTTTCCTTGGAACAATCTCAGCTTTGCCTTTCGTTATCCCGAATCGGAATCAACACTTCTGATTGCGATGGTGTCAGGCGTCTGTGGTGCGACAGTTTGGTGGTCCATGACCCGACTCCCGTATTCCCTTGGCATTGCCTTTTCGCTCGTAGGTTCGTTACTCGTTGCTTACGGCGCTTCCCTGATAGCGTGGTCGGGAACATTTCCAGAACTATTGTTGATTCTTGCGAATCAGGCTTTCGTTCTTACAGCATTCTTCACATTAACTCCGCGTTGGATGTTGACGAATGTCGTTGGCGCGTCAAGCCCTGCGATCTCCTGCGGTCCGCGTTTCACGCTGAGGAACCTTCTCATACTGCCTATATTCATCAGTGTTTTTGTGATGGTGGTTAGACCTGCAGTATTTAATGACTGGGGGCATGTTAATCTCTGGCTCCCGACTCTTGGAGCGTCAACGGGCATTGTTGCACTCTTTTTCTTGTCTTCCTGCCATGCGAAAAGCCTTATTTTACGCTCAGTTCTTTTTGCTATTTGCACGAGTTTCGCCGTGGCTCTCGGATATTGCCTCGCCTCTGCCTTTCCCGAGTTACCCGTCCTATGGCGATTCTATACGGGTTCTTATGCAGCTGGCACCTTTTCCTATTTTCCGCCCGCATACATGGCTTGGTTCGTACTTGCCGGACTGATATCAATATCGACTTTGTCATGCCTTCGAAGAGTGGACGCTCTCGCCTTGCGGACAGCACGCAACGCAAGTTGTTGGTTACAAACTTAATGACATGCGATTGAATTGCGTTGACTGTTGACACAGTGGCAGAACCAAGCGATGAACACCAAGCCCTCGATGGAGATCACCACGGCGACCAGGTGATCGCTAGCGTTTTTTTTCGTGATGGGAAAGGTTATACCAACGTGACAGACCACGAACCAATCGCCCAATTTCGCATTGGCACTTGCGAACGTTGTGGAGAGTATCGCGAGGGAAGGTCACAGCTAATGATTTATCGGCTGTTGGAAAGGTTTCCCGCGTCACCGGTCGCTCGACAGTTCTTTTGCAGTCGTTGTCTTCGTGTCATGCGGATATACGCATTCATTGGGCTCTCATTGCTGACAATTATAGTCGGATCGCTTATCGTCGCCGTACTCTGGATTCGATTCGGGCTTAACACTTGATTGCAATTTACACAATAACGGCGTGTAAAGTTCGACCGATGACCGTCCCGTTGAATCGATACAGATGACGAGAGGAAGCACGAACAAAGCAGCGGCTGGGAATGGGCAGGCGTAAACTGGAAAGATGCGAACCGATAATGAATCCGCAGTTGGCGACAGCTTGCTTGGAGGCTTCAGTGAGCAGCAAGCTACTTGCTCGTTACGCGGCACATTCCTTAGGGCGGCGTGTCTGACGGTTCGCGCGATCTCAAGGGATCGGTCCATAGCGTACTTATGCCAGTTGCCATTTG
>JAGQPR010000747.1 GCA_020426625.1 Planctomycetales bacterium | reverse complement strand
TTGCACCGTGTGTAGTGAACGTTGCCCCGTCAATGGCGCAATAACGGTTGCTGATGGCAAGCCAATCGTCAACGAAGAAACATGCACAGGCTGCGGCATGTGTCGCTACGTTTGCCCAGCCCCCGAAAACGCGATTCTGCTCATGCCTGCCTTCTCTCGACCAGGATTACCAAGCTGATGACGACCAAAAAGCTGAGCCTTGAAGATCTTGAGAACAATGTGCCGCTGCCTGAGATTTTGCAGGCCGAATGGGCCAAAGACCAAGTGTTGCAGTTGTTCGCTGATCTAGCCGCAGGAGCTCAAGTGCAGCATGTGCAACTGAAAACAGCGGCGACTGACGCCACCGTGCCTTTGGCGGCTGCTGAAGCTGCGTTTGTAGCGGACGACGCTCATGCGATTCAGGTACGATATGTCTTTGAAGGCGAGATGTGGTGCGACACCATCATGCCGGGAAATCCCACCACCAAAATCATTCGTAATCGTGTGGCAAACGATTTGACATGACTTGAAGCCAGGCACGTCAAGCTCGGATTATCCAAGTTGCGAAGCAAACGAGCGTGCAGTTTAGGCGTTACGAGGACAGGACACGATACTAGTCGCAGTTGCACGAACCGGACGAAGGGTGGATCCACTCGGGACCGGTTTGCACGTAGTGTTCTTGTTTCCAAACCGGGACTTCGTGCTTCACCGTGTCAATTAGCCACTGGCCTGCCTCAAAAGCCTCCCGTCGATGCGGTGTACTGACGGCGATGGCAACGCTCGGTTCCTGGGGATCGACGCGTCCTGCGCGGTGAACAATCGAGATCTTGCAGATGGGCCAACGGCGGCAGGCTTCGACAGCTAGCTCTCGAAGTTTCGCCTCGGCCATGGGGCGATAGGCCTCGTAGATGAGATGCGAGGTTTCGAGAGTCTGCGGCTGCTCGCTCGCGTGTAAATGGCTATCTGCCGGCCGCTGCGTCCAGCGACGAGTTGTTCCCAGAAAGAGCACGCTAGCTCCCGAGGACTCGTCGCTGACCGAATTCAGCACCATGCCCGTATCGATTGGCGTCTCCGATATTTCTAGCATCATCTGGATCATCGACTTAGCCACCACTGACAGGAGGAATGAACGCAATGGTACAGGGGTGCTCAAGCACCGTTGAGGGGTCGAAGAAAGCTTCATTGATAGCCCAGCGACCAGACTGTGCCCAGCGACAGAGAACAGGGTAGCAGTCCTCCAATCGCGTGGACAGATCGCCAAGGGTGCTGCCAGCCGGAACCGTGAGTTGGAGACGCTTTAGGCCAATAGCCTCAGCCGCGCCGGCAAAGAACAGGACGTCGACTACGATCTCAGCGTCTAAATTCTGGCTCATCATGAAACCTTCCAGCGTAGTGGTCCAGCTAGGGTTGAAGTGGGGTGATTGGCCCGGCGGAATTCAGCAGGTCATGGATGGTTACCTTCTGAAAGGCAGCTTCACAAGCCGCATAGGCCCGATCGAGCTCCGTGTGCAGCGGACACAGTGACGTGTGGGATTCCAAATTGAGGGGACAACTACAGATTCGGGGCAGTGGTTCAACGGCATTGACCACATCCAAAATGGTCAGCACTTTAGCGTCTTGCTTCAACGCATAGCCACCCTGACTGCCACGTTGAGACTCGACGAGCCCAGAGGCGACCAGACGCTGCATGACACGATGCAGGTAGCGGCGAGGAATCTTGGTAACGATTGCCAGTTCATTGGCGGCGCACGACAGTTTGCCGCATGCCTGCTGACCAGCCAAGCACGTCACTGCCCGCAAGGCGTATTCAGTGGTCGCGGACAGCATGGCATCCTCTTCAATTTCTTTGATTTTCATCAGTTCGAGCAAAACATACACCTTGACATGCACTATAGAAAGTATACCTTCAGGTGTATGTTGTGCAACTGGCGTCGCGGCATCGACGCTGGTTTCGCAGGTGGCTTGGTCAACGCCCCCAAAGGCTCCGATGAATTTGTACTTGCTTGTTAGGCGTCCATTGATGAGATCGGGATTCATATTCGGCGTGATCGTGGGCGCTTTTGTTTGCCTTCAGCCACAGGATTCGCAGGCACAATTCCTTTCCGTGAATTTGGACGACGAACCGATACAGTATTCGAAAACGAGAGCAAACAACCGCGTTTCAAAGTTGGTCCAAGACTTCGCCAAGGGCGACACGACATGGGAGCACCAGGACAGAAAGGACTACCTGAACAGGCTATTGAAAGAGCTTAGTATCCCCGTTAGCTCGCAAGTTCTGGTTTTCTCACAGACCAGCATGCAAGTGCAGCATATCTCGCCCCGTAATCCACGGGCGATTTACTTTAATGATGACACC
>JAGQPR010000746.1 GCA_020426625.1 Planctomycetales bacterium | reverse complement strand
CGCAAACCGCCAACACCACTAAGCAAAACCGCCCAGCCACCCCGCCAAAACGGACCAGCCAAAAACCGCCACTGGCAGGACGGAGTCGAATGCAATGAAGCTCGTGGCGACCCTGGAAGAATTTGGCTTTGGAACGCCTGGGCCAAAAGCCAGAGTCGTTTCAAAAACCGGATTGCATTGTTCGCATGGGCGTTCCCCCGATGCGTGTAGAAATCCTAACAAGCATCTCAGGTGTTGAATTCGAGCAGTGCTATCAAGCTTGATTGCGCGGAGAGCTTGATGGGGTACGCTGCTCAAACTGAGATTGGTTAGCTCGGGTTTAGAGCTGATATCGAATTCACCGTAGCTTGGAGAATCTCTGTAGAGAGATCTGGATCGTTGACCGCTCGTGCAAGTACCAAGGCTCCAACTAGGCTCGAGTAGATTGCTAAAGCACGTTCTCTTTTCGTACGCTTGGATTTAGACGAAACAATCCGTGCGAGCAGCTTCGCGGCTGAGCGAACATTCTCGGTAAATGCACTTCGAACCGGCGAGTCATTCCTCGCAACTTCGGCTCCCAGTGCCGCCAGTGCGCAGCCGTTGCCTGGATGGTCGCGATGCGCGGGTGAAAGATAGACGCTTGCAACATTTCCCAAAACGTCCTTGCCACCAGCCTCTATGGCACTTCTCAGTACAGTCAGTGACTCTTCAAGAGCTCGTGAGCTGGCTTGCAGGATTAAATCATCTTTCGACTCGAAGTTGCCGTAGAATCCACCGTGGGTTAGCCCGGCGGCCTTCATCAAATCGGCGACTCCTACGCCGTCGAAGCCTCGCTCTCGAAATAGTTTTGACGCGACCTCGATGACTCGCTCTCGATTCTCCGCTGCCTTTTCTCTGCTAACTCGCATTTGCTTGAATCTCCGTGGTTTTGAAAACTTGGCCAACCAGTGTTGACATTATAGATTACGTTCGTAATATATCAAATAGATGATGCTCGTAATGTAACCGCATGTAGCCCAGACACTCAACAAACACTGGAGAAACAACACATGAAACGCAACGCGAACAAAATCGCACTGGTCACCGGTGCTTCCTCAGGAATCGGAAAAGCCACCGCCGAGCGGCTCATGAAAGCTGGCTACAAGGTCTACGGGACGAGCAGAAGGGGAGCAGCATTGGGACAACAGCCATTTGAGATGCTGGCTCTTGACGTGACCAACGACGCATCGGTGGCGGCGGCCGTAGGAGAATTGATTCGTCGGGAAGGCCGCATCGATCTGCTGGTCAATAACGCTGGCTTCAGTTTGGCGACTGCGGGTGCTGAAGAAAGCTCGATCGAGCAAGTCAAGTCGATCTTCGATACGAACTTCTTCGGAATCGTTCGCATGACTCGCGCGGTTCTGCCGCACATGCGAAAACAGACTAGTGGTCGCATCATCAATATTGGCTCAATCGTCGGATTCTTACCCGCGCCGTTCATGGCGTTCTATAGCGCTACCAAGCATGCGTTGGAAGGCTACTCTCAATCGCTTGATCATGAGGTCCGTACGTTGGGTATTCGAGTTGTCGTGATACAGCCGGCTGGCACCAGTACGCAAATCGATGCGAATGCCCCAGAAGCCGATTCAAAGCTGGAAGTGTACCAAGAAGGGCGGGAGATCGTTGGTAAGCGGTTGACGGCGATGATCGAAGGAGGGGCTAGCCCAAGTGATGTGGCGAAAGTTGTATTGAAAGCTGCAGACGCGCCACGACCGAATCTGTGCTACACCGTTGGCAGTGAAGCCTGGAAACTTCGTTTGTTCAGCAGCTTTGCACCCGCCGGCATGGTAGACGCAGCTCTTCGCAAGCAAATGGGACTTAACACTCTGGGCAAGTGATAGCTCCGGCAGTCCTATGCCGACTCATGACACACGTTTTTCGAGTTCTCAGAACAGCAGTCGATTGTGACACCTACAGATATTAAAAGTCACCAATACACAAGAAGAAACACATGAAAGCTCTCCTTCTCAAGCGTTACGGTAAATCTAACACCAACGGCTTCGCCGATATTCCTCGGCCTGTTCTCAAGCCAGACGAAATCCTGGTCGAAGTGCATGCGGCTGGATTGAACCCGATCGACAACATGATTTCGACGGGAGCTTTTAAGCCGATCGTTCCATTGCGTTTGCCGACGATCGTTGGCAGCGACTTGGCAGGTGTCGTCGTGGAGGTGGGAAATCGCGTAACGCGATTCAAGCCTGGCGACGCCGTGTTCGCTAGTACCTTTGAGAAGGGCATGGGCGCACTCGCCGAGTTCGCGGTCGTTCCCGAGAACCTCGCCGCATCCAAACCAGGCAACTTGAGTTTTATCGAGGCTGC
>JAGQPR010000745.1 GCA_020426625.1 Planctomycetales bacterium | reverse complement strand
GGGAGGTGACATCGACAAGCTCGGCAGAGGCTGCGTTTGGCGAGATGAGATTGCGCCTTGCCTCCATCAGAACCACGTATTTGCTGTCAGGCCCCATTCTGTTGATTCCGAGTGGCTGGCGCTTTGGACATCTACATTGCAGGCGAAACATTACTTCGAAACTCGCGCCAAACGTTCGACAAATCTGGCATCCATCTCGGGATCGAACGTCAAGGAGCTTCCAGTCCCATTGCCGCCAGTTGAAGAGCAAGCTTCTATCCGGCAATTTCTAGCAGGGGGGCATGCCCGGTTTGAAAGAATTCAAAGCGAAGTACGAGACTCAATACGCCTTCTTGTAGAACGCCGGGCCGCCCTAATCACTGCAGCCGTCACCGGCCGAATTTCCTTGGAATCTATGGCTAAGGCAAATGGAGAAGAATCATGCGAATTGACCGCCTGAGCATTCGAAACTTCAAGGGCTTCGAGGAGCGAGAGTTCGCATTTCACCCAGAGTTCAACCTCCTAGTCGGAACGAATGGCACCGGAAAAACAAGCGCATTGGACGCGCTGGCAGTGGCGATTGGGAGCTGGTTTCTGGGCGTTCGTGGAGCTGACAGCAGACACATCAGGGCCAGCGAAGTTACGCTTGGTGATTTTGAGCATGAAGATATCGCCGACGATGGAAGTAGGACGTTTAGCGTGCAGTGGGAACATCTCTACCCTTGCGAAGTTAGCGCACACGGCTATGTGCAAAGGCAACAAATCTCCTGGCGCCGTTCACTAAACTCGCCGAATGGCCGAACTACATACGTCGATGCAAGCGAAATTAAGAGAATCGCAGCGGACGCTGACCGCGCCATTCGAACGGGTGACAGTCTCGCACTGCCTTTGATTTCGTATTACGGAACCGGCAGGTTGTGGCAGGAGCCCCGAGAATCCTTTCAGGTCAAGGATCCGAGTAGGGTAGCCAGTAGATCGGAACAGTCTCGTTTAGCGGGCTACTGGAACAGCGTCGATCCGCGGCTTTCGGTAGCTCAATTGACTCGTTGGATTGCACAACAGTCCTGGATCACTTATCAGCAAAACAGCCGGGAGCCGCTTTCGCTTCGTGCGGTTAGAGAGGCTATTGTTGGTTGCATTGAAGGAGCAACCAGCCTGTACTTCAATGCAACACTCGGAGAGGTCGTAGTTGACTTTGTTGGAGGTACACAACCTTTTTCGAACCTGAGTGATGGTCAGCGTTGCATGCTAGCTATGGTCGGTGACATCGCTCAGAAGGCAGCCAAACTCAATCCACAGTTTGGAAGCAACATCCTCTTGGAAACAGAAGGCGTTGTTCTCATTGACGAATTGGACTTGCATCTGCATCCACGCTGGCAGCGGCGTGTGGTTGAAGATTTGCGACGCACCTTTCCCAAGCTGCAGTTTATATGCACAACCCATTCACCCTTTCTTATCCAGTCGCTACGCAGTGGCGAGGAGTTGATCATGCTGGATGGAGAGCCAATGGCGAACTTGGCGAACCTATCACTCGAAGATATCGCGCATGGCATTCAAGGTGTGACAAATCCTGAAGTGAGCAGTCGATACGCGGAAATGCACGGAGTGGCGAGGCGCTATCTGGCTACACTTGAAGAGGCCGCTGAAGGGCCGGCGGCCAAGCTGGCTGCATTCAAAGAGCAGCTTGCCAAAGAAATTGCTCCGTATTCGGACAACCCGGCATTTCAGGCAGTGTTGGAGATGAAGCGCGTAGCCAAGCTTGGAGAGTAGTTTATGCGTCCGATCCGCCGCGGTCAGTCGCCACTAGCTGTCGATTTCGCGGACTTCACCCATGCGAAACCCGACTTGGTTGGTCGGTTGGGGCTCTACTGCAGCTATTGTGAGAGGCGCGTCGCCACGAATCTGGCGGTTGAGCATATACAACCAAAGAGCATGCCAGCATATGCACACTTGGCGGGATGTTGGAACAACTTTCTTCTAGGCTGTGTGAATTGCAATTCGTCGAAGCTAACCAAGGACGTGGTGCTTGCGAACATACTCATCCCGGATCGTGACAATACTTTTCACGCACTTCAGTATCTTGAAGACGGGACTATTGAGCCTTCCGCGGCGGCCGTAGCGGCTGGGTTGGAGCCGAAGGTAAATGCCACTTTGGCTTTGACGGGTTTGGACAAAGCTGCTCTCAACACCCCAGATGTGAACGGTCAACAGGTCGCCCTAGATCGCGTGAGACAGCGCATGGAGGCATGGCTGCTAGCTGTCGAATCGCTCAATGACATTGTTAGCAATCCAGCGGTTGCGGCAATGCGAGGGTCGGTGATCAGAACAGCAATAGCTACGGGATTTTTCAGCATTTGGATGACAGTCTTCCAAGCCGACCAAGATATGCTGAATCGGCTAGTC
>JAGQPR010000744.1 GCA_020426625.1 Planctomycetales bacterium | reverse complement strand
TTACGACCCGCAAAGCCCCAACGTAGCATTCCTGGGTACCGTACACCCCTTCGGCGAATATTTACAGCCCAATCGCCCTAATCCTTGCTCTTGACTCGACTTGCGGCCCCTAGCGACGGACTTCATGAATAATCCGGGGGAGGCCCAGCTCATTCAATGCCACCACCGAGTTGCAGTTGATGACGAGCCGTCATGGATCGACGCCAACAAAATAGACCAAGTGCGAATCGGCAATCTGGCCATGAATGGGGATCGACGATAAGAATCTAGCCATGCGGTTGTCGATGACCAAGTTGCTCTTGCTCACTACGATCCAGCAGCCCCTTTCCAAATCGTTCCAGTCGTTAGGAAATTCGCGAAACTCGGCCCCAACCGCCGCCAGCTGTGCGTGACCGCTGTAAGACGAGCGAACGTAAATGGGAATCCCCCCTTGATGCTGGACAATCCAGTCTCGCACACGATAAGTGTCCTGCCCCCAATCCGAAGCGTCATTGAACAGACACTTGTACCCCGAGCGGCTACCACCGGCTGGCCAATTAAAACTGGACAACCAATGCGGGGCCACCCAGCAGCTGGCGATCAGGGAAGCCGCAAATCCGATCTGCACTACGCGTCCGGCCCGTTTCCCGGCGCGCCCATCCAGCTGCAATCCTCGAGCAGCGACCACTCCAATCACCAGAAACAGCGGAGGATAAGCAGGAAGAACATAGCGATGCTGCTGTGCAAAGCCATCCTGCGCAGCTGTGACTGCCAACATGCCAGCAAATAAGGCCAGCGGCAATGCGAGCCCTCTGCTAATCGCATTGCGTTTGGCAACCAACAGATAAATTGTGGCGGCAATTGCTATCCATGTTCCACTGGGCAGCTTGACCAACATGCTGTAGAGATAAAACCACCACCAACCGTGTGGCGCTCGCAACCCGGCTGCATAAGATGGTAACCCCCTCTCAAAATCCAGTTGCTGCCGATCGATGCCAAGTACCAATTGCTCGGGCAACGGGACGGGGAATCGCAGCCACGGGAGGCTTTCTCGCCAGAACTGATATTTCGACTGAGGGTCACTCATTGACTTGCTCAAGAATTCGTAGTCCCGCAAGTCCTTCCCCCAACCTGCAAAGCCGTAAGGCAAGCTGACCACCAACACGAGTGTGATACCCACTATTAACAGGCACCCAATCAAGCGGTGCAGTCGGTAGCGATCAGCTTGCCAGGCAAAGGCGTATAACAGAATTGGCAGTAAGACTAATGCCGTAAATTTGGCTAAAACCGCCATGCCAACTGTCGCCCCAAGTGCGATAGCACGCTTCGCACTCAAATGTTCCGTTGTCCATACCAGCACGCGTATGGCCACCATCATCCATACCGCGCAATACACATCGCCGGTAATCAGCACTCCATGTGAGAGGATCTGAGGCTGCGCAAACCACATGCCTGCTGCCAGCCATCCTGCCGTGTCGCCAGCCAATTGCTTACCCCAGCGAAACAACAGCATACCGCCCGCCATCGTAGTCGCTACGACGAATAGCCGTCCCATGCTCAGCCAATATTGAAATCGCGCTGGGGCAGTACAGAATAGTTTCCTTCCGTTCGAGAACTCGGGGCGGGACATCCGATCGCGCCGGAGTGAATCGTCTGCTGCTTCTTGTCCCATTCCCGTTAGATAAGCAGGAAACGTACAGATCGAACGCAGCAATGGTGGATTGACATTGAACGTTTCCAAATCTCCCAATTGCCAGTATCGCAGTCCCGCATAAAAGTGCCCAAACTCATCACTTGCTGGAGCTTGAAAGATCGCCGAGTAGAGTAGACAACCGCCAGCCAACAGCCAGCCCAACGAGCACAGTATGAAACAACCTCTCGCGCGTACGGGTGTTTCGCTGTAAGGAACACCGCGTCTAAGACAAGTAGCATCCGGCTCTACACACTGATCGTCGAACATAGGCAGACGTCACCTTCCAGATTTACTTTGGGCGTCTTGGACTTGTGACGCGCTGAAAACCAAAATGGAATCACTCACTCGATCGACTGGCTCCATGTCTTGCAGCACTGAAAAACTCGAACTGACGGGTACATCGGTACACGCAATACCGTACAGATGATTTATCGAGATCACTAAGTAATCAAACCGCTTCTCGTCGAATTCGCTCAACTGCTCAATAGCAACGGCATTGACCCCATAGGCCCCCGCCTGTGCCAGCGTCGGAGAACAGGCGCCGACTGGGCGCGGAAACACGTACCATCGGCAACACGCTGCTATCTCTTAGCTCAGAGTTGCGTCGGCCCCGCACCGCCGGTAGGGGCACCCATTGGTAATGCGCGTTGCGGTTCGAATGAAATCCAGGGAATGGTAGCACAATCCCTCACCGCCGATCGGCGTAGCCTTATA
>JAGQPR010000743.1:703-2389 GCA_020426625.1 Planctomycetales bacterium | reverse complement strand
AAGCGGGTCACCAATTCAACTTACTCTCCCTCGGGAAAGTCGCGAGCGGGCACACGCGAAGCGGGTCGGCGAGCGGAGAGGGGAATCTCCCGCCGCTTCGCTGGGGCTCTGCTCCTCCCGTCCGAAAGCTACGTCGAGAACGGAGTAACTTTTGGTGGGACGGTGAGTTGCGACGAAAAGATAGTGTCGTTCAGCGAGAAGTGCCGGAAATAGCTTGGCTTTTCAATTGACAATCTGATGGGCGAATTTCAAGTAGTTTTGCCAATCCCAAGCATTGATGTCGTGTTTACCTTCGCGTAGATGGTAGCTGACAACGCCTACAGACGCTGTTTGCGGAGCCGGAAATTCCGCAAGTTGCAAGCCGCTGGAGCCAAGCCGTTGGTAGACAGTGCTGGCTATTTTTGCCGACAAGAATTCACCGCGAGGGTCAGCCCACAAGTCTTCTGATGCGCTCGCTACATAGACCGGTCGCGGAGCCATCAAGCTGATGAGCTGATGCTGGTCGATTGGCAGCTCACCTTCATTGAGGTTGTATCGTTTGAAGTTGCCACAGAACCAATGAGGAAATGAAGTATTGATGCGCCCAACTGTTTCGCCGAATGCTCGTCGGCTGAGCGCGGCACCTCCGCATCCCGAATCATTTGAGATCACGGCGGCGAAGCGGGTATCGGTCGCTCCAGCCCACAGGGAAGTCTTGCCCAATCGAGAATGACCAATTACAACCACCCGGTGAGCATCCACGACATTGACGTCCTGCTCCATGCCATCCAATAAGCGAGACAATCCCCAAGCCCAACCCGCTATCGATCCCCAACTGTTTTGCAATTCTGCTGAAGTGCGATGTTCTGGAAACAAGGCGTGAACTCCGTTTTCGAAACCATCGTCGAAGTCAGGATCTAGTTCACCGTAATAAGCAGTGGCAACTCCGAATCCCGCGTCGACAATCAACTCGACCGGCCATCTACCTTGCGATGTGCCGCGTCCCTGTTCCGAAGCACGGTGGTCGACAACTCCTATAGACGCATTGTCTCGACACCAAGCGGATGTGATTTCAATTTCAGGATCCGCCGCCACGGTGTGATTGCCATTAAAATTTAAGCCGAGGAACGTGGGCACAGGCTCGGTGGCTGATGCCGGGGTGAATACCAACAAAGCGACCTGCAAACTATTTGCGCCGCGAGAAATAGTAACTCGCCACTGTTGGCGGCGAGCCTTCCCCCCCACACTCGGTCCCTCCTCGAATTTTTTGCAAGTTACCTTGAATTCTCCTGTGGGTTGAGTGCCATACATTTGCTCCGCAAACAACTCTAGCAACTGTTTGCGTCTTAGACTCCAGCCGCCCGCAAAATCGCCTGACTCAGCTAATTGGCCATCGAAAAGCGGAGGTAGTTCGTACTTCGGTACTTTGGATTCGTCCTCGTTGGCGACGAAACTCTGTTGAGCCTGAGCGTGATTGGTGCAGATTGCACATACGACTAGCATGCCTAATATGCTGGCTGCTGCCGTTGCTGTGGTGATTCGGAATCGTAGGAGAAGGCAAGCGGAATTGTTTTTGCGGAACATGGTTGGGGCCTGTGTTTTGGGATCGTCCAATCAGGTAGGATGTCAACTGAGGATTCTGTTACTATATTGAGCGCTTTCGTCGGTCGGATAACCTACGAAGTATCGTCTCATCCCAGGCAGCCT
>JAGQPR010000743.1:0-694 GCA_020426625.1 Planctomycetales bacterium | reverse complement strand
ACTGAGGATTCTGTTACTATATTGAGCGCTTTCGTCGGTCGGATAACCTACGAAGTATCGTCTCATCCCAGGCAGCCTATTGCAATTCCCTCTCCAAACTGTTTCGAAAAGATCTCAACTATGACCAAGTACTTTTCGCACCTGCTACTTGTCGGCGCATTTCTTCTTGGCAGTGCTTCCTTCCAGCCGCTGGCACTGGCACAGTTCTCCGTGAAAGAAAACGAACACGGCGTTAGCGTGATCAAAGACGGTCAAGTCGTCGCGGACTATCTCACTAAGAGCATGAGCAAGCCGATCATATGGCCGCTGCTAGGTCCAGGTGGAATTAAGATGACTCGCGACTACCCCATGGTAGCAGACAGCAAGAACGAAAAACACGACCATCCGCATCACCGATCGCTGTGGTTCACGCATGGTGATGTCAACGGCGTGGATTTTTGGTTGGAAGGAGAAAAGGGGGGTATCACGGAACATCTGGAGTTCACTCAGGTGTCGGGCGGTGATACGGCCGTTATTGCCACGAGAAACCTGTGGAAGAGTCCTGATGGAAAACCTGTCTTAAGCGATCACCGCCGATTCACTTTCCACAACCAGGCGGACGTTGAAGTTTTGGATTGTGAATTCCTGCTGTCTGCAAGTCACGGGGATGTGAATTTTGGGGACACTAAAGAAGGCACCTTCGGCATACGAATCG
>JAGQPR010000742.1 GCA_020426625.1 Planctomycetales bacterium | reverse complement strand
CACCCCTTCGGCGAATATTTACCGTGAAAACAGTGCGCTGGTCGCGAGCTCAGCGGAGTGTTGGAGGTGATTGGGTTTTCCAAGTCTTTCGACTATGATCTCTCCGCATAGTTTGAACTTGGCCGTTCTTGGAATTGCAGACTCAGCAGTTGGAAACCCAAAAGACATTTTGAATAGGGGCCTACGTGCTTCCAGCGCACGACCAGACGCAGGGAAACGGTGGGCTTGGCGGTCCCCGGCACCGCTGACGGAAGGGGCGGCCGTATTCAATCGCGTCCTTAGAAAGAATTACTAGTTAGGATCAAGCATGCAAATTTGGCCAGCAATTGACCTGCGCGGCGGCAAGTGTGTGCGTCTACAACAAGGCGACTACCAGCGGGAGACCGTCTTTGGCGATGATCCTGTTGCCATGGCCAATCAGTGGAAGCAAGCCGGCACCAAGTATCTGCACTTGGTAGATCTGGACGGAGCCAAAGATGGCAGCCAGGTCAATGGAAACATCATTCGTCGAATAGTAACTGAAACTGGGTTGATCTGCCAAGTTGGCGGAGGAGTGCGATCGGAGGAGACTATTGGCCGCTTGCTCGATCTGGGGCTTAGCCGGGTAATCATCGGTACACGCGCATTGCGGGAACCTGAATGGTTTGTACGCATGGCTGATTTGTACCCTCAAAAGTTGGTGCTTGGTATCGACGCGCGAGACGGCATGGTAGCGACCGACGGTTGGCTGGAAACTTCGACTACACGAGCCGTCGAATTTGCCCAACTGATTGCCGAGAAGACTGGCAATGTTGCCGCGATCGTCTATACCGACATCGCCCGAGATGGCATGCTGGCCGGACCCAACTACGGACAACTACTGGAGATGCAAGCGGCGACAACTATACCAGTGGTTGCATCAGGAGGAGTGACAACTATGGACGATATACGGCAATTGCAGTCACAAAAGGCCCACGCTGCCATCATTGGCCGCGCGCTCTACGACGGGCATTTGGATCTATCGCAAGTGCTTGAGCAGTGCCCGCAAGATTGAATTAGCGAACAAGGGATAGCGAATAGTGAAACAGCGAGTCCAAGTCCAGCAAATCCGCTAAGCATCGCTCAAACAATAACTGTCTATTGTCCACCACGCTCCCTCGTTGCGATCTACGATTAGATTTATCGTTACCTCTCTAGCCTGTAGTCAAAGCTCCGTGGGCGCCCGCCCTTTGCAAAGCCAATCGACGTCGTCAGCGCACCGTCGTTGGAAAGTTCATACACAATTCGCTGCGGATAGTCGTGGCGAGGATTGACGAAGACAGCACGTTGGGGAGCGATCTCAGTGAGCACGAATTCTGTGGGGGGATTGCCGTTGGGTTGCGCCACGTACACGAGTCCATCATCACGCTGCACTATTCGCAGGTACTCGAACCCTGTCATCCTTTCGCCTCTGACTGTGCGCGCAACGCCAAGCATCGCACCGCCCAGCGGCGGACTCCAACGCTCTTCGATCGAGGATTCACCTGCTTGACCAACCCAAGCATTCGTCAACCATGTCATGGCACCGATTGTGGCCTTCGCTGGCTCGGGTAACGCAATGTCTTGCGGATGTTGGTAGATCGCTACAGCGCTATCACCATCATCAAGTGCGACGCTGACTTGTAGGCCTGCCGTGGTCATACGGAATTCTCTGCGAATCAGCATGACACGCATATTGTCCGACTGCCTGATTGTCTCAACTTTGTACTCCAATACACCATCATCGGCGTTCCAGAGACCACTATAACGCGTGACCGAGCCATTCTGATTGTCCTTTTCAATGGCAGAAGCGTCTAGACTGATGCGCTCGTCACCTCGCGGTCGCACGTAAACGACAGCGTCATTCTCGGCACGCAGCACGAACATGACACTCATCGGCGGGCCCTGTTTCTCGACGGCGCGCCCTTCGGTGATGTCCTCGACGTATAGCCATTGACCATCGAATGCGCTCAATACATCTTCCGTTGCGGCATGTACGCTTGAGTTCATCAAATGGCACATGGTCGCGAGGCATACGATCACAATCTTTGGCCAAAGTCGCAAATGCATATGCATGCCCCCAACTGTTCGTAACTCAGATTCTTTGTCCTTCAAAGTGTAGATCGGTTGGGTCCGAAGTTCCAGCTTGCGTTTTTGAGCATGCAGCGATTCGCTTCTTACGCTCTAGGGAAGAACAATTTGGACGCCTCTTTGTAGCCATCACGCTCCGCCGCGATGATTGACCGAATAAATAGCCATGTCTCTTGCCCACAGATCCTAAGCTAAGCTAAGCTAAGCCAAGGACCTGGGGAAAAATAACTTGGGCATTTTTCATCTGCCTCTCCACCCCCAGTTTAGTTAACAGCGCCGCGCAGCAAACGCATGGCGAGAAC
>JAGQPR010000741.1 GCA_020426625.1 Planctomycetales bacterium | reverse complement strand
TCGCGAAAATGAAACCACCGTCCGCGACAAAACACTTCCACGTTCGAACTATCAATTCCACCCACAGTAAACACCCAGGTTATTTTTCCTCAGATCCTTAGTTCCAGCGAGGCTCGATGGAAGACGCTTGGATTATTGGGCGGGAGCATCTGGATTGGGAGGTTCGTAGTTGAATTCCTGCCACTTTACAGCATGGTCCATCGGTTCGATGCGAAGGACGGTTTCGCCATTCTGGAACAAGCGGACGGTCCCCGTGGATTGGCTAACGACAATTCCAATCGCTTTGGTAATCTGCGAAATCCCGGCGGCCGCCCAATGCCTGGAGCCAAGGCCTTTGGAAAGCGTGAGATTTGCATGAGAGACTTCGAGAATCTGCCGGCTTTTTTCCACGAATCCCTCGGCAGAGACAATGAACGCTCCATCCATTTGGGCAATTTCTTTGATGTCCTCGCGAACTTTGGCATCACCCAGACTCCGTGACTCACGCTTGTATCCACGCATGGGGTCAAACCCGGAATCCTTGCAATGTTGCAAAACTTTTCGCGTGTCTCCGACGACGAAAAGGGTTCCGACCTTCTTGCCTTCACGCCCTTCCCGGCCGATCTGTGAAGCCAAGTCGATAACCGTCTTCAGGCTCTTCAGTGGGACGCTGCTTTCCAATCGCTGAAGATCGCGAGTCGTCAAGCGTCGCAAGCGGTCATCCAAGCGAATGTGGCTGATTGAGTCAATCTTCTGTGATTCAAAACCACTATAAATCGCAATGACATCGCCATCGCTCTTCAGGAAACCGTCAGCCACCGCTTCTAGCAGAGCGTGCTGCAGCCTTTCCAGCAATGGCGATTTCTCCTTGTTGAGGGGCAAGGGCAACAATCCGTGAGCTTCTGCACCCTGCAAGTCTTCTTCCAAGTCCGCAGCGACGATGACTTGCTCGACTTGGGGCGGCACCGCTTGCTTAAGCTTTTCCCAGTCTGTAGATCCATCGAGCAGAATCAGCAACGCGTCGGCCCCCGTCTGAAGCACCATTGCTCCAGCGTTCGCGAGCATGATTGTGAATTGCTTGGTCAGGCGTTGGGGCGCCATAGAAAACTGCTCGGTAGATTTGGGGCATATTCAGCTGAACGCCAGCTACTGTTCAAGGTATTTCAAAATTTAGCCCAGGAAACAAATTACGACAATTGCCAACGCGCAAATCGACCGTGAAAGCTTGATAAGAGAATTCCCGCACGTTGGCGCTAGCAGCCATGTTTTCGATCGAGCCGCATGCGAATCACTGTGACTGCCTGGGCTGAAGCTTGAAAGCGGCTTCAGCAAATGCCCGGCCAATTTCACCGAGAATCTTCGCCGAACCAAGATAGTGAAATTCGAAGTTTGAGATTCCTTTGTCGATGAGTTGTCGCTGGCGATCAGTGAGGCCTTCGTCTAACAATTTCTCCACGACAAGTTTTTGTTGTTCCGCATCCAGTTTTTCGTCGGCCGCTCGTTTCTTGGCTAGCTGCTTGAGCGCATTCTCCTTGGACTTGGCTTCCGCAAGCTCTCGATCCCAGTAGCGTTCGGTCCAAACTGCCGTGACATTATCGTGGAATTCCGGCAACGCCGCCGGTGCAGCCATTGCTTGGCGGAAATTCTGGTGAGTCGCCACGTATCGCTGCTGATCTTGGTCATATTCAGCAACAGGGCCACCAACGCCCAATACACCGATCACAAAGGGCAGCTGTGGTGCGTTCAATTCGTGACGTACGTCGCGAATAAAGTGCGCCATTACTTTGCTGTATTCGTCGTAACCGCCTGGCTGATCGCGATCTGGATAGGTTCCAGTGTCGACCATGTCGTTCCAGCCTTGGAACCAAACAAAGCCTGCCAAATCATAACCTTGGGAATCATCGTATGCGGGGATGACGCGTTTGATATCTGACAAAACCCATTTCACATGTTCGATCATCGCATGAAAATAAACTCCGGTCGCCTCCTCCTTGGCTACCTTGATCTCGGCGATGTCTTTGCCCTGCTTCGCGAAAGTGGCTAACTGCTTCTCATTGAAATGATAGGCTCCCGCGCTGGGTGGCCGGAAATCGGTGTTCAGGCTCTTGCCTCCCCAGGCTGTCTTGATAATTAGAATCGGTCCATCTACCAATTGCTCCATGGTCAGTCCAAAGGTGAGTTCGGGCCCAATTTTGGGGCCGTTCTGACTCGCGCCATAGCCGACAGTTAGCTGTCCAGTCTTTTCATCAGGCGCAGAACCGATCGAGGATATCCAAACCCGGTCGCAAACCTTGGGTGAGCCGTCCGCGTTTTGAATTGCCTCGAGCAGCGATTTTCCCGCAGAGTCCATGCCAAGGTGTTCAAGTGTGCGTATATGTGCGTGTCCTTGCATATTGGACTGGCCAGCCAAAACAAAAACT
>JAGQPR010000740.1 GCA_020426625.1 Planctomycetales bacterium | reverse complement strand
TCGATCAAAATGATCCGTGCGGACCTGGCCGACTTCAAGAATCACCTCGGTTCTGACGCTGCCAAGTTGATTGCTTGCATGGGCGACACATTGACACATCTTCCATCAGCTGAAGCCGTCAGAACACTAATTCGTGACTCGGCCGGTAGCCTTTCCCCCAATGGATGGCTGACTCTTTCTTTCCGTGATTACTCTCATGAATTAGTTGGTTCGGAACGTTTCATCCCAGTACGGTCTGACGACCATCGTATCCTCACCTGCTTTCTCGAATATCAGCCAGATACGGTCGTCGTGCATGACATTATCCATTCACTCAATGACTCCGCGTGGCAAACGACAATCAGCGCATACCCCAAACTACGTTTGCGTCCGGACACTGTTGTTGGCTTCGCCGAGTCAAGCGGGCTTTCGCTCGCTCACAAACAAACCGTTCGCGGAATGCACTACTTTGCGTTTAAACGAACGGAAGCAACATTAGGATAACAACGCAATGCACCCGTGTTGCGAAGTCGGGCGTTTTGGCAATGGACAATTTCTCGTCGCGACCGGCTGATTGCCACCGTTCTGTCGCAAATATGCAAATCCGTCTCGCTACCGTCGAAGATGCAAAATTAATCTGCGACTTCGTGACGCGGATCACACAACAGCATATAGCCCCAACACTGTCTGAAGCGGGCTTGAAACACCTTATCGCTGGAATGTCTACGTTGAATCAACTGGAGAGAATTCGGAACGGTTATCGCTTCTTCATCGCCTATGATCGCAATGAGATTCTCGGCGTCGCGGGCGTTAAGCTGCCATCTCACCTCTACTACCTTTTCGTTCATCCCGAACGCCAGCGACAGGGAATTGGACGCGAACTTTGGTCCTGTGCACGAGAATCTATCTGCGAAACTCTAAAGGAGCGGGCAATTACTGTAAACTCATCGTTGAATGCGATTGGCGCGTATAAGAGGCTTGGATTCTCTATCGACGGTCCCGTACAAGAGTCCCATGGTGTACGATTCCAGCCAATGCGTATGGAGTTCACGACAGAACCATCCGATGCACGGGAGCCGGCGGCCGGGCCGGATTCCAATGGACAGCCATCACCGCCGGCCCAGTGATGCGGGTCGTTATCCGGCTGAAATCTGAAACCTCAACATTGGATCTGAAATGAACGACACCCCTCAATCTACTTTGCGTCGTGACAGCTTGACTGTTGCCGTTGGCTTCGTGGTGCTTCTGATTGGCACGGCTACTGGCAACGCCGTAGCGATGATCGTACTTGCTGCAATTGGATTCATCGCAATCGCGATGATCAATCGTGACCGCATACAATCGCAACGGACTCGAACGCTATTGGCGATTGTTACCTCGGCGTCGGTCGCGTACATCATTGCTTTCGCTTTAACTCAACTTGCTGCTAGAATGCACTGAAGTGAACATCCACTGTTTGTGATGGCCTGTCCCGCGAGACTAAAGCAGAGTGATCTGCAATGAAAAATGACGAAATACGGAACATGGAACACGGGCTCGCTTTTACGCGACAGTTTGCCAAGCAGCAATTTCAAAGCACTGTCGCCATGTTTGTGTCAGCGGCTTTGGCTTTGTTTGTAACCGATGCCGTCGCCCCTGGAATTAGCGGCTTGGGACTTGCGATCGCAGCCGCGACTGGATTGTCCGTGGGCGTCTGGTGCCAACCGAACGAATACCGCAGCCGAAACGGATCGCTGACATTGGCGATCCTCTTGATTGCGGGCATGTGGACTGTTCCAGTGATCGTCTTGCTGATCTCGTTCTTCGGATAGGGCTCGACGGATAACCATGCGGTGAACGGGAGCCGCCAATGACGCCGGTTTTGAAAGCATAGTCTGTTGGCGGCGGCCCCGTTGTCGTTAGGCGGGCGATTAGCATCAACCACGAAAGGATTAAGACGATGAGACAGAAGTACGGTTGGACATGGACCAGCATTCTCCTTGCCTTGACGGCCGGAGCGATGCTCACCGCCAGCACGCAAGCGCAGGACACGAAGCCGAACATCCTGGTTATCTGGGGCGACGACATTGGCATCTGGAACATCAGCCACAACAACCGCGCCATGATGGGCTATCGGACGCCGAACATCGACCGCATCGCGAAGGAGGGCATCTCCTTCACCGACTACTACGGCCAGCAGAGTTGCACAGCAGGCCGCGCCGCCTTCATCAACGGCAGCGTGCCAGTGCGCACCGGCATGACGAAGGTGGGCATGCCCGCCGCCAAGGAAGGCTGGCAGAAGACGGATGTGACCATGGCTACCGTGATGAAGAGCCTAGGCTACACCACGGGTCAGTTTGGTAAGAACCACCAGGGCGACCGCGACGAGCATCTGCCCACGATGCACGGGTTCGACGAGTTCTTCGGCAATCTCTACCACCTCAA
>JAGQPR010000073.1 GCA_020426625.1 Planctomycetales bacterium | reverse complement strand
ATGCAATCTGCCAAAACCAGGAAGTGGGCAAGCATCTCGCATGCCATGAGCATCTACACTTGGAATTGACAAGCTGGAAGCTTATCCCACGTAATCACTGCGCCTGCCCGTTTCTCGTCAGGTGGCTTTCGAGCGGCGACGCAGTTTTCGATGGTAACGTATCCTGAATCTTACGTCTGGAGCCAGCCATCCCGTGAAAGTGCTCTTCACGTACAGCTGTGCCTGCGCAGGTGAACTTCGGCGCCACGACCATTCGGATACGAACAACGTTACGATTGTATATGGCACGGCCAACAAGAAAGCCAACTGAATCGCCCGCAGCGCCGTCGGTGGCAGCCGCAAATCGAACATCGATGTGCTGCTAAGTGGCGTCATCCGTAAGCAAACTATTGCAAACAACACGCTAGCGAAAGCAGCCGCTACCGGCAGCACGATAGGCCACGCACTGATAACAAGCTTGTCCGTCCAGCGGTTGCTGACTTGACCAGGGACTGATTGGTTGTCAGTTTCACGGGTGCGGAAGAACTCGACCAAGCTCAAAGGGCCCCGCACACTATAGATCAGCAGCACCGATCGTATGCGGCAGACTAACATGAGCAGTAAGACAACCAGGAATGCGATTACGGCCAAATCGCTGAAGCCGTGTCGGAGTGCATACCTCTGTTCGGTGAGGAGCAGATACCCCTGGAACAACAATAAATTTAATGCTACCGGCCAGCGGAACAGGGTTGCGAGCAAGATAATGGCTGAAGCTGGCGGAATCAACAAGTCATTGGCGAAAAGTCGCGTGAACAGCTGCCACCATACAACGACCAGCAGCAGACCATAGCCCACCACCAGTTGGCGACTGGCCGCACTGGGCTCAGGAATAGTACCTGGTTTCTTTTTTACAACAGCTGAATTCATCGGAGACCTTCATTTACTAGATGCTCTGTTGCCATGCTCTATTCCACAGAAGCAGTATCCGCATCAACGAGTTCGCTGGCATGTCACGGAGCGTCCGCTACCAGCCAATTCGGCCTCGGCCAACACCAAGGCTACTGCTCGGTGATCCGCTGCAAAGGCAACCTTCACACCTAACTGCGTTATTTCCCGTCGGATGGACTTGAGATGATTCTCTCCGGCGATGGTCTTCGCTCGCTCTAAGATCGCTGCCTCCTGCGATGCCAACGCGGTTCGTCGACGTCCCTTTGTTTTGGTTTGGGCAGTTCTCGATTTCGCCCTCATTTCACCGACCGCATTGCTGATGAAAACTACACGATGATGGCGTGCGATGGCGACTCGGGCCGCAGCTTTTATCTTCTCCAAAGCTTCCGGACCCTTGTTCAGATTCATGAAGATGACGTAAACCTCGTTGTCACGCGCGTGAGCAACGGATTCGGTGATCGCCTTGCTCAAATTCAACGTAGTTGTCGTTGCATCGATATTCAGCTCGTCGTAGCGCGATTCATTTGACAGAACAATCGACCAACCGTTGTCGCTCAGCAATCGTTGCATGCCGGTACACAGGCTAGCATCGTCGTAGTACATTTCGGCTGCTCGATTCGGGCCAATCCCATAAACTTGCGCAATCGCATTCGCCAGCTGAACTCGACTGCGCCACAATCGGCGGCGATGAGGCAATATCGGAAAAACTGTGAAAGGCACGCGGTTATATTTTGAATCCATCAAGTCAGGCAAGCGTCTGGAACACATGGCAAAAGTTGCCCGTAGGATTGAATCACTGTAACGAGGCACATTTGTCGTAGGTCTCGTCGCTGTCGCCAGCGCATCTAGAATCTGGTAGAAAGCCCGCTCACCTCCACTGGGACGTTTTCGCTGTATCTGATGATGATCGCAGAGAACCAGGCCAACAAGATCGCCAGTCGACAAGGCGGCACGAGCCACACTTGCAGCAATCCAATTGAATTGATCGATCGGACGCCCGCCCAACGGCCCCAACTTCGTCTCTGGAGAGCAGTCGACGATGATGTTAACTCGCACGGGAACCTCCGATTCGTATTGGCGGGTCATCAGCCGATCCCGCCGGGCAGACACTTTCCAAGCGATGGACTTGGGCGGGTCTCCTGGTTGATACTCTCGCAATTCCAGCAGTTCGGAACCGAGCCCAGCGCGTTGCAACCGGTGTATTCCGTGTTGTGGCAGGGAATTAATGCGTTTGATGGAAGACCTAGGGTCGCGGACCGACTCAAACGCTGGCAGGCTTCGCACCTGAGATTGTTGCATCACGAAGTGCTCGACTACAAACAACCCGTAAGTATCCAAAAACTGCACTTGCACTCCGGGGAATTCGACTTGCCCGGCCGCGAGAACTTTACACGTGTATTCAAGCTGAACTCCGCTGGTGGCGGTATCGATTGCAATCGACGTTGTGCCGTGGAGCACTTCTAGCAACTCTGGCAACCATTCACGAACTAGTGTGAAGGGTGGAATGGTCCCCTTGGGCACGCTTAGCGAGACACTGATTGAGGCAGATCGATTAGCCCACAGGGTGCATTGATTGGCTGGTCGACTGTTGACTTGCCTTTGCAAAACCAACTGACGACAAACGATTCCTGCGCGAATGCGAAACAAACACCAGCAGCTGAAACACCAAGCCAATACTGAGATCGAGAGCACCGCCAATATTTCTTGGCTGCGTAGCGTGCCCAACAACGCTCCTATCGTGGCAACCAAAACCAGCCAACGACACTGACCTGTCACTTTGCTTTCCTATTTCTAGCAATCAACAACATTCCAGCAGTCAAAGGGCCTTACCGGGACGGCGACGATGGCCTGTGCGCGGCATCGGTCAGCACAGGCACTGAAGCAATCACTTCATCGACAACACTCCGCGCCGTCCGTCCGTCCATCTCAGCTTCGGGGCGCAGGATAATACGGTGTCCAAGTACGGGCAAGCAAACGGTTTGGATGTCCTCATGAGTCACGAAGTCACGGGCCGACAATAATGCCTGGCAGCGCGCGGCTTTCATCATGTTGATCGCCGCCCGCGGACTGCCACCCAACAAAAGATCGCGGTGTTGGCGAGTCGCGCGAATGAGATCGATCACATACTCTTGCAATTCGCGCGTCGCATAAACGGAATCAACTTGAGATTGAATGTGCAGTACTTCTTCAGCTGATGTAATCGGCGGCGGTTGTTCGATCACCCGACTGTGCAGCGCCAGCATGTTGACCTCGTGTTCGCGATCGGGATAGCCAACGTCGATGCGGAACAGAAAGCGATCCAGTTGAGCCTCGGGCAGGCGGTAGACTCCTTCCTGTTCAATTGGATTCTGAGTCGCCAGGACCATGAAGGGCTCGGGCAACGGCAGCGTTTTGCCTTCGATCGTCACTTGCTGTTCTTGCATCGCTTCCAGCAGAGCCGACTGAGTGCGGGCAGGGGCTCGATTCAATTCGTCAGCCAGGAGCATCTGGCAAAAAATTGGACCTTTACGCAACACAAATTCACTGGTTTGGCGATCTAACACTTGCGTTCCGGTCACGTCCGAGGGTAGCAGGTCAGGCGTGAATTGTACTCGTTCATATCGAATTCCCAGCACCGCAGAGAACGTCCGGCAAAGCGTGGTTTTGGCCGTGCCAGGAACACCCTCTAGCAACACGTGACCGCGTGCCAGGAGAGACAAGAGCAATTGCTGCACCACATGCTCCATCCCAACGACGACGCTACCTACCGATTGCAACGTTTTCTCGTGCAGCTGGCTGACGCGGCCTGCCAGATTGCCTTGATACAACTCTAAATTCACTGGGCTGGTTTTCTTTGATCGTTATTGGAACATGTGGACGGGAGTCAGGCAGAGTTTACTACCGGCGATTTGGACAGCCCATCTATGATTAGTTGAATTGCAATTAGTCGCGATTGAGATACACCAGTCGCTTCCTGCGACGCGATCTGATAGATAAGGATCCATTGTGCATATTCTTCTGAACTTGTCCGATTGCGGGAAATCCGCTGCTGCCACTGCTCGGGACTATCCGTATCAAAATGGGCCGTCAGGAATTGTTGAGCGATTATCTTAATCGCTTCTCCTCGTCTTTGTGCCTGCTCGGCTGCAGAGCTGCGGGCCTTTTGAGGACTTTTCGGAGCAAAGATTTTCGCTGGCTCCAAAGTTGGCAGAAGTTTTCGTGAACGACCCCAGAATTGATAAGCAAATAACGCCAATAAAGCAGCCACGAGTGCGAATAGCAGCCCTCGCTGATAGTAGGGAGTGCGGATTTGCCTCGGACGGTCAGCAAGCAACTCGTTCAGCAAGTCAGCGTCTTCTGCCTTGGCGATTACAGAATTCGCCACTTGCAGCATCTGCTCCATCTCCAGCTCAGGAATCTGTTCAGGCGTGAGTTCCGGTAGCGGCATCGACTGGTGTTTGGCGAACTCCTCCTTGAAGTTTGCATGCACCTGGTGACCAACCAGGAACACCAGATTGGTTCGCCCTCCCTCGGTCAAAAAGTTGACCATGTTGATGGCAAAAATTGCGTTGTCGCCATGCCACAGCATGCCGTTGCAAAAGATGCTGCGATCGGCCACCAAGGCGATTCTTCCACCATCGAATTGTTCTCGCACCAAAGTCGCTACCACGGGTTTACCAATGCACTCTGGAGGCAACGACCGACGCGGAAGGGTCAATACGGCATCCCAGCTCGCCAGGCTGTTGCCTACCCCTTCAATCCAGCCAGTCCGGTTGAATACCAGGGTCGAAACATTTCGCATCAGCGGATGGGAGTCGTCGCGAATCTGTAAAGCCAGACAGTCGGGAAACTGCTGATACGCGAGACCGGAGTCGGCGGTCATGACTGGTCCCCCGCGCACCTCGATACCACGCACGACCCTGAGCGGTGTATCGGAAGAGATTAAGACAGCCCCACCAGCGGAAACAAATCTGAGCAGTTGACTATTCCAGCTCTGCGGTCCGAGCACCACGACTACAGACTTTCGCGGCGCGAGCAAAGCCGTACTCAATTCCGTCGAGACATTCAGGCCAGCCTTTTCCAAACTCATCTGGAACAAGTCGTACTGGAATTGCCAGCTGCTGCTTTCATCGACCTCGCGCTGAGCATCAATCGGTCTGGGAGTTGCCGGGCCCTGCGCGCAGCTCAATTCTGCCGCCAACCACGCACTACACACGGCGATCCAACTGAGATAATTCGTGAGATTGACCATCATGCCAAACACTGCTGAATTGCTTGCTTGGCTGCCAGCAACTGTTCGTCTGTCAGTGGGTGAGTTGCCGGCGCATACCTAACCTGCTCATAAATTCTGGCCAGTGTTGCGTATGCACCGCTACGGGAGGGCTCCGCCACCGACAGTGCGCGAGCAGCCTTCCAATGAGTCCACCAGTTCTGCGTCTTAGCGCTTGATCTGGAAGCAATCGCGTGGAATGCCCGCACGACATCGCCGGAATTCAAGATGTCCGGCAAATCCTGCATGGTCAATTCACCACGGGAGTCATCGACGGAAAAGAATCCCTTCTTCGCTAACCAGACGATCACCGGAACCAACAACAGACAAACCAACACCGCAGAATACAATCCACCAAGCGTATTTCCTCCAGTAGCTTCCAGGCTCGCCTGAGGCGCTGCGGATGCCGACGAATCGCCACTTAGTCTTGAAAACCAACTGGCAGCCTGCTGCTGCAAGCTCTTTGAAAGCGACTTCTTGGGCTTGGAAGCGGAGGCAGACGATTCCACGGACGGCCCGCCAGGCTTGCCTCGACTGGGCGGTACGGATCTGGTTGTTTTGTCGGCTTGCGGACTTGACTTCGACTTCTTGGGCTTCAAATCGCTGGCGATGTCGACAATATCCGCGGTGGTACCCCCGATGGATTTCAGCAGGTTGGATTCAAGATTCTCCATAAACGACTTGGGAGCCGCTGTCTCCAAGTTCTCGTTGCTTCCTGCCGCAGCTTGCCGCACCTCGCGACTTGCGCTGCGCGCCATTTCGCCCAGAGTCTTTCCCAACCCATTCTGATTCAACTTGCGCGCCAGGTCCGCAGGCACCCACTGCTTCAGATTCTCCTTCAGCTTCTGCGATGCCGGGCTACCCGGCCTTGAGAATCGTGACCGAAGATCATCGATCTCGCTCAAATCTAATTCACTAAGTGGAGGCAAACTGCTGGGACTCTGTTCAACTTGTCGCAAGAAGTCGGAAACAGATCGCACCGATGTACCTTGTTGCTTACTTAGTTGTTCAAGCAAGCGTCGAAGGTCATCGCTTTCCAGTTGCGGCAACCGATCTGTCATCCCGGGATCACCACCGATCGTCTCAGACGCTGACCGGTTTACCAAGTCACTCAGATCGCTGGGCAATTCGACAGAAGGGTTTCCCGGGGATGCGCTACGCCCCGTTGAACGCGTCGCAGGCTGACCGCCATTGGCAATTGGTGTTCTGCGACCTAGGCTCGCGGCGTCTGGGACGGCAGCTGGAGAACTGGTCGAAAGCGGCTCATCCGGTTGAAATAACGGCTTGGCAGGAACCGGTGGATTCACATCGCCTGAATGCCCGCTTATCTCTGCGGGCCGTTGATCCTGTGAATTTCCCGGCGTTGTGATTGACGGACGGTGGGGAGGCGCTACAGGCAGCTGAAATCGCCCGGGTTTGTCCCCCTGGCTTCCGTCGCTGGTGTTGCCTTTCGCTCTAGATCCGCTGTCCGTAGATTCTGAATCAGCTTCCGGGGAAAGTGGTTCGCGGTTTGGTAATTCAGGGCCAGCTGGCAAGGATTCTCGAGGCAGGCCACGATCCACAGCATCCTGCAGCCAAGATTGTACGAGCGACGGGGTTACCGCATTCGATTGAGCTTGGCGCGCTCCCTGAAGACGCTCGGCGAACTGCTTCAAAGCACTCAACTGCTCCGGCGGTAGCTGCTGCAACCAAGACGCCGGATCATCTGCCGAAGTTGACTCATTGGCTGAATTCGGTTTCTCGCTGAGCAGCTTCTGCAGTTGCCACATCATGCGAAACTGCTGCAGTTTGCTGTATATGTTATCCGTTTCTAACATGCTCAGCGACGTCCCCTCGGGAAGGGGCAGCACGCGATGAGAGCGATCTTCTAGCATTAGGTCAAAGCCGCTTGCCTGCAACTGATTGCTCTGCCTGGGCGCCGTTTGCGCCTGCGAAACGCCGTGCGCAAGCGACAACGATAGCAAGGCAACCAACACGATTCGCAAAATGGTTCGTCGAGCAGTCAATTATCCAAAACCTGATTAGTCGTGTAGGCGGACACGGATGATACTGCACCCGGAAACTCCAAGCGAATCTAGCTTACCAGTGGCAAACTTCCGATACTATCCTGAAACACCGGAATCCATTTACTGCATGCAGCCATTGCTAAGCATCCACGGAAGTTTTCCGCACAATTGGCCGCTTTGGCATTAGCCACGGTCGTTCAAGTATCAGAAACTTGCGCGTTGGTGCTTAGTCTGCATCGACAGCATGTTCGGGCGCCGACTTACAGCAGCCATCATGCTGTCAATTGTATAAGTTTCTTCATTTCTGGGGCAAATCGATCGCAGATTTTGCTAGGAGACTCTCGCGGAATGCCCCACTGGGATCGCCTGCGTGGTAAGCTGTTTGGCGTAGCTATGCCCCCCAACCAAGAGATTAGTCTCATGCGCACCCAAACAATTGCACTGGCATATTGCGGTATGCTGGTCTGGCTCTCCGGCCAGCCGTTCGCGAAGTCACATGCCGCAGATGGCGAACTGAAATTTGAACTACGATACCAACAGCCGACGAATCTGAGCGCGAGTCGATTTCATCGTCTCCACCGACCAGAGAGCTGGCAGGCCAGGCAGACGGCCTTGATCATTTGCGACATGTGGGACGCGCACCACTGCGTCAACGCCGTTCGCCGCGAAGTTGAGTTGGCGCCTCGCGTCAATGAATTCGCCGTCAAACTGCGTGAGCAAGGGGCTACCGTCATCCATGCTCCCAGCAGTTGTATGGAGGCGTATGCGAACACTGCGGCAAGAGAACGAGCTGCTGCTATTCCGCTTTCAAAATCAATGCCAGTCGACATCGGAAGCTGGTGTGACCGCATCCCGGGCGAAGAGGCCTCTGCCTACCCAGTCGATCAATCCGATGGTGGTGAAGATGACGATGCGATCGATCATCAATTATGGGCTCAAAGCTTGGAAGACCGCGGACTCAATCCGCGAGCACCTTGGACGAAGCAGATTTCGACCATCGAGATCGATCAAGAACTCGACTACATCAGCGACAGCGGCAAAGAGATTTGGAGCATTCTCGATACGCGAGCAATCCAGAATGTGATTCTCGTGGGAGTGCATACCAATATGTGTGTACTCGGCCGCCCCTTTGGCTTGAGAAGGCTGGCGGCAGGTGGAAAAAACGTCGTGCTCGCCCGCGACCTGACCGATACTATGTACAACCCACAAGCTTGGCCATATGTCAGTCACTTTTCCGGCACGGACTTAATTGTCGATCACATAGAACGCTTCGTTTGCCCGACGATTTCCAGCGACCAGCTCCTGGGCGGCGAGCCGTTTCGCTTCAGCGGTGATCACAGACCCCGACTGGTAATGCTGATTGCCGAGAGCGAATACGACACAGCCACATCGCTGACATCATTCGCAGATCGACTGCTGCGAGACCGCTACTCAGTCAGCTACGTGTTGGACAGCGACACCGACCGTAATCAATTAATTGATACTTCGGCCATCAATTCAGCAGATGCCTTGTTGGTGAGCGCGCGTCGACGGGCCTTGCCAGTTGCCGATTTGAAGATCGTGCAAGATTTTGTGGCGCGCGGCAAGCCAGTCATTGGAATTCGCACCGCTAGCCATGCGTTTGCACTTCGAAATCAAGAGCCGCCAGTTGGACACGCAGTTTGGCCGGAATTTGACGCGCGAGTTTTCGGTGGTAGTTACACCAATCACCACGGCAACGACTTGAGGGCTTCAGTAGCCCTGGCCCAGAACTTGCCATTTCCGTTTGATGTAAGCACCACCCAACGAATCAAGCCAGCTGGCTCGTTGTACAAAACGTCGCCATTGGCACCTGGAGCACTACCGGCGTTGTTCGGCTCGGTCGCTGACGCACCGCCAGAACCGCTGGCATGGGTTTTCATCCGTCCCGATGGCGGGCGTTCCTTTTACACATCGCTGGGGCACTCGGGCGATTTTGCACAACCTGCCTTTGAGCAACTCCTGCTCAATGGCATTCATTGGGCTTGCCAGCTCAACGCAGATGCCACCCTTGAATCCATAACCCAACGCAGCCAACAGTACTCCGCCAGTTCCGGACGACAGCGATGACGCCGCATACACGTCATGACAAACTTCACCAGCGATAAAAACGCCAGGGTCCCGCTCCAGTTTGGCTGGCAGGAAACTCGACGAATCCGACACTTTTGGCTAACGAGACGAGATCTCCTGAGCCGCGGCTTTCCACCAATCGTAAACCGCCTGACAGATCTCTTTCCACCAAGCGAAACCAAACTAACTCAGCCGACATCGAATCCGGATTGTTGACTACCGCCAATTCGCAGCCTTCGGCAGATACCCGGCCAGCCATGTGCTCGAGCAGCGGCAGACCGATGGTGCGGGCTGTCACGCCCACGCTTACCGGATTGCCTGGCAACCCAAGCAGTAGTTTCCCGCGGATGTGCGCGCCCAGCACTGGCTTGCCCGGGCGAATTGGCAGCCGATGAAAGACGATTTCGCCACCAAGTGAGCGGATCGCATCGGGAACATAGTCGGCATCTCCCATCGACACGCCGCCAGTCAAAATCACCGCGTCGGCAATTTCACAGCATTCCTGCAGCTGATCTGACACGCAATCGAGAGTGTCTGCAACACGGCGGCGTTCCAAGAACTCGATCCAAGGTTTGTTGGCTAGCCAGCTCTCTAGGAACGGGCCGTTGGAATCGCGAATCTGCCACGCCGCCACAGGATCGCCCATTTCCGCCAGCTCGTCCCCAGTATTGAGCACGACGACTTTTAACTTGCGAAAAACGTGCACTTCCTTTCGGCCGAAAGCTGCCACCGCAACCATCGCTTGCGGCGTAAGTACAGTTCCCGCTGGCAGGACCGTAGTACCGCAGCGAATATTTTCGCCTTGCGGCCGAATATGCTGCCCGACGGAGATTTCTTCGCGAGCCAGGTTGATCGTTACCCTTGACGCAGTTTCAGACGTATCCTCGCGTTTGATCACAATATCGGCTTCACTGGGCACCGGCGCACCCGTGAAGAGCTTGATCGCTTGCCCCGGCGGCAGAGGCGGTGCGGGAGTGCCAGCAGCAACCACCGCCGCGATCTGAAAAATGCCGCAGGGCTTTCCTGACGTTAGCTCAGCAAACCGCAGCGCGTATCCATCCATAGCGGAGACACTGCTGGCCGGCGAATCGCGATCGGCTAACAAATCACTCGACAATACCCGTCCGGCGGCCTGAGGTGCGGGAATCGACTCAGCCTCGACTTGAACAAGTCGTTGCACTAGACCTTCGACAGCTGCTTCGGCTGGGGACAATTGAGACACCAAATCGTTACTTTACCAATTCAGGTGTAAGAACTTGACTAGAATTTGCGTCAACGACCGCGTAGCGGAATCCTTGGTCCGTGCCAGCTGCTCCCACGTGACCAGCACGATTGATCGCGATGAAGTTAACGCTCAATTTTTCCGGAGGTCGCTGTTCGCCCTCGGCAATTCTGCGAATCGCGTTGATGCAAGCCTGCAATGGCGACATTCCTTGACGCATGAATTCAACGATCAAGAACGATCCGCAGTATCGCAATACGTTTTCGCCGATACCTGTCGCTCCGGCGGCACCCACTTGACCATCAACGTACAAACCAGAGCCAACGATGGGACTATCGCCAACACGCCCGGGCAGTTTAAAGGATAATCCGCTGGTGGAACAACCGCCAACCAGTCGCCGTTGGGCATCCACACCAAGCAGGGCGATCGTGTCGTGATTGTCGGCCTTGTCCGATACGCCTGCCTGCTGAGCCGACTTCCACTTTTCCCAGGCAGCACGAGCATCGTCTGTAAGCGTCTCTTGACGAATAAACCCTTGTTGTTTGGCAAATTCCGCCGCACCGGCTCCAGCGAGCAAGGCGTGTGGCGTATTTTCCATGACTCGTCTTGCAACCGAGATAGGATTGCGGTATCCCTCGATTGCCGCGACAGAGCCCGCCTGTTGCTTATCGCCGTCCATGAAAGCAGCGTCCAACTGAACAATGCCGGCGGCGTTTGGGCGGCCGCCGTATCCTACGGAACTAACGGACGTGTCCAATTCGGTAACGTTAATTCCGCGTTCCACCGCATCACGCAAACTGCCCCCGGAAGCCAGCACTGAACGCGACTTTTCGCAGGCCGCCTGACCAAATGGCCACGTCGCAATAAACGTTGGCAAGACTGTCTGCGATGTTCTTTCACCCGCAACTTGGGTTTCTTGACCGGTGGCCCGAGTCATTGTTAGACCACCTCCCAGGACGGCCAGGGCACCGACGCTTTGCTGAATAGCTCTTCTTCGTACAACCATTGTGTCGAACTCGATATCCAAGGAGACTTGAAGCTTGCAGCGTGTCCCTGCAAAGCTACACAGGCCGTTATATTCCAACATTTCCGCCCATCCGTGAACGTTGATTATAGGCCGAGATCAACCAATCAGCGAGAAGTGTCATTTTCTCAAGTATTCATCCTCGCTTCTGAGAAAACGTAACGTATGTTTTAGGTTAGAGTTTGTGTGAAGATCGGCCGATTGCGAGGTCCGCCGGTAGCAGCCACAACAATGCGCGACGAGTATGAAACGAGGATTCCACGACGATGATACAAGCCAATTCACTTGATAGCGAGAACAAGCATTCGAAGCTCTCTTCATGCTATTGTTGCCAATGCAAACAGCCATTGGAAAGTGATCGACGTTTAGACAGTCACTATGCATTCTGCCCCAACTGTAACGAAATCGTGGGCAGTTCTTGGCTGCAGGTGAAGAGCTGGACAATTGGCGTCACAGCACTTCTGTATTTCTGTTTATTCTTCAAGTTTATTTAAGGATCTACGGAGACTTAGGATGAACGACTCAGCGGCATTTCCCCTTCTCTCCCTTTGGGGCCCTTGAGGAGAATCACGAGCGGGCACAGGCGAAGGCAGCGGCCCGGGCACTCCCCGGTCGAATTGCGTCCGCCCCTTCCAGCCGCATAGTCACGAAGCCGCAGATGCATCCTGGCATTTTGCGATGGGAGGGTGAGTTTGATTAATTCAAGCAATGATTTGTTGCCTCACCAGCTACACAAGTCATTACGTTTCGCTAACCAAGACACCGAAATACATTAACTTTCAGTAACCTCAACAGCCAGCGACAGCCATATCTTACATTCCGTTAATGTCAAATTATTTTAGCCTAACAAAGTCCATTGAAATCCGTAGACAATCTCTTGCTAAGTGGTAATTTAAGAGTTGATTCGGCGGACATTGAAGTGCCGTAATCATTTCTATTCTTCCCTTAGTGAGGTGAATTTCAATGAACAGACGTTCTGCGTTTACATTGGTTGAGCTTTTGGTCGTGATAGCGATCATCGGAATTTTGGTGGGGTTATTGCTACCGGCGGTGCAGGCCGCCCGCGAGGCAGCTCGCCGCATGCAGTGCAGTAACAATGTCAAGCAACTGAGTTTGGCATGTCACAACTACGAATCGACGTACCAGCGATTTCCTGCCAGGCAAGCCGGTACGGGATACATTCACACAGCTGGACAACGGCTCCGACTGAGCGGGTTTTGCTTGTTAACTCCCTTTTACGAGCAGACCGCACTTTGGAATCAGATTCAGACTCGCAATACCAATCCATGGACAAACAACGCGACAACAGATCCACAATGGCGCGTCACCTTGGCAACGTTGAATTGCCCCAGCGACGCTCAGAACGCGACGACTGACGCGCGGGGTAACAACGCGCCTAACGGCAAGATCAGCTATGCGTTGAACTGCGGTGACAGCTACGTTAGCTCGGTAGTGAATGCTTCGGAACGGACCACCGCCAGTTTGTCTTTTCAGGCTCGGCCGATTCCGAATCGAGGCGTTTTTGGTCGATATGACTTTGTCAAGATAGGTGCGCTTACCGACGGCACGAGCAACACAGCTCTTATCGCCGAACGCTCTGTTCCAACAAATCTGCGGGACCGAGGAATGGCGGTCGTCGACGCTTCAGGCACTGACTTGACGACCTACGTACCGCTCAGCTGCCGAACCTTCTGGTCAGGAAGCACATACGTGGCAGCGTCTTCCCCCTTCACCCAGGACACGTCGCCAGGTTACCGATGGGGTGACGGCTGTGCTTTCTTCAATGGCTTTACGACCATTCTGCCTCCCAACACTGCAGTCTGCTTGCTCGGAGACCCAGCTTGGCAATCCGGCGGTGGCCACTATGCACCTGGTATATGGACGCCTACCAGTCAGCACACCGGTGGTGTAACCGTTGGCTTTGCAGATGGAAGTGTACACTTCATCAGCGACAACATCGATACTGGAAATCTGACGGTTGTTGCTCCAGCGGCCACCGCTGGCGGTCCAAGTCCTTTCGGTGTTTGGGGGGCGTTGGGTTCGAAATCGGGCGGAGAAGTTTCGCAGGTTCCCCAATAATCTCAAGCTCGCGTTTTTGCTCAATCGCCTCGCATTGTTGTGCGTAATAGCCGCACATTCGGCTGGGCGAATAACAGCGAACATTCTGAACGAGAGCCGAGCTTAGGTGACTAAGTTCGGCTCTTCGGCCTCCGGTTAAGTTCATCCGACTTGCGGCTGAACGTAGTATTTCATTATTGACTGCTATTCGCAGTTCGACGATTTATCCTATCTAAAGATTGATCATGAAGATTCGTGTTTGCGCTTTGTGGTTCGGTTGTTTAGTCTCGCTGTGTGGTTGCGGGGAGACAGATAACCTGCCCAGAACGGTCAAAGCTGAGGGGATTGTATTATTGGACGGCAGTCCGATCGACGGCGCGTCAATCGTGTTCGCGGAAACTGCCGGCGAGTACTATGCCCGTGGCTTCAGCGATGACAGCGGTCGTTTCTCGCTTGACGCTTTTGAATCCAAGCGAGGTGCCGTTCCCGGCTCGTACAAAGTGACGGTATCCAAAACGGTCACCGTCGAGAACTCCGTCAACCAGAAACAGTTGAAGTCAATGGCCGAGGATGCTGAGCATGCTGCCACTGGCGGCGAAGACGCCAATGTATCTTGGGTCAATGACCTGCCCCCCAAATACGCCAACTTCACCACTTCGGGAATCGAAGTCACTATTCCTGAGGATGGCACCGAGCAAATCAAAATTGAATTGACGCTAAAGAAGTAAATGCGTTATTCGCGTCTTTGTGAAATAAAAAAAGTCGCTTTGGGGTCACGCCTTTAGGCATGTCCAAAGCGACTCATGCGAGACTTCCGACCGACGGCGGCAAAAAGCGGAGCCGCTGCGAGACTGGCGAAAACCGAGCGTGCTTCTGCACATGCTACTGATGGTTTTGGCCAACCGATATATTGGTCCCTCTGCCGGAAAAACGGCCGGAAGTTCATTTCTGCGGGCATTTCACGGCCCACCTCATAAACTATAGGCCGTGATGCATTATCAGCAAGGTTCATCGACCGAAGTACCACCAGTTCATTGACGAATTTCTGTTTTTTGTCGGCTTCCTAGCAGGACACTCAGCCTCAGACATCTGAGCCACCTACAGACTTGATCGCTTCTTTCTGCAGGCTACTCACTTAGCAAGCAATTCTTTTCTAAGAGCACGCATCAGCAAGTCAAAATCCTTAGGTGTATTGTACAAATGGCACGACACGCGGATCAAAAAGCGATCTTCCAAACGGGATATGGGCACTTCAATTTGGTATTTCTCCCATAAAACTTTCTGAAGATTGGCATGATCGCCCGCTGGCAGCCACACGGCAACCATCCAGGCAAACCAACGGCGGCCAGGCGGCGTTACGGGCTGCGTACCCGGCAACTGCAGCAACTGTTCGCGAGCGAAGCTAGCCAAAGCATGATTGCGCTGATCCAGCTGCTCGTGAGAAAAGTACTCAAAAAAACGGATCGCGGCTGGAATGCACAGCAATGGCGTGCTGTCACGTGACCCCGTCCACAGCAGCTCGTCGTCCCACCGCGAGGGCAACTTGGGCTGCAGCAATCCCCAACTCAGTCGAGCTGGTTCCACTTGCGAATGCCACTTGGGGGCAATGTATGTAAATCCGCTTCCTAACGGGGCGCACAGCCATTTATGACAGCTGGCGGTGTAGAAGTCGCAGCCCAGTCGTTGCAAATTCAAGTCCTCTTGCAATAACGCATGTGGACCATCGATGCACGAAGCAATCCCTCTTTCATTCAAGCGTTGGCATATTGATGCTACCGGCATCACAATCGCGGTGGGACTGGTTATGTGGCTGACTACAACCAAACGAGTTCGATCATTGCAACGATCTATAATCGCGTCGACGATTTGCTGTGGATCATGCAAATCACGGGGAAGCACGGCGGTCTGCAGCGTCGCTCCACTGCGTTCACAGCGCCGCTGCCAAATGCGGCGCACGGCACCATATTCATGATCGTTCAGCAGCACCTCATCGTGCGATTCGAGCGGAAACCAGCTCGCAATCTCGTTCATACCGGCAGTCGCGTTCTCACACAGCGCGATATTCTCCGCTTTCGTGCCAAGCCATGCCGCAAGGTGCTGCTGTGTTTGCCGCCAACGTGGCTCAAAATGGCGAACCAGTTCATCCATCGGTTGAGCGTTGATCCGATCATGCAGGCGCCGCTGCGTTAAGTGGACCAACGTGGGTACTGCTCCAAACGATCCATGATTAAGGAAGCAAACTCCATCGCGAAACTCCCACAGTTTCATGGCCGTGCTCATTCTCATCAGCGGTTGGGGCTTGCCCCAGGAAAATCGCCAGGCGGAAATCGTAAGCGACAGCTTGGCCCACCAAAATGTATTCCTGGCCCAGTAGCGCATGCTTGGGACGGCGAACATGAGCGCCAGTGTGTAGGTACTTGCAAACAGCAAATTGGCCTGTCCGGTTGGCAAACGTCTGGCAAGCCCCATCGTCGTTATCCAGGAAGAATGCTCGATCACCGATGACAGCAGCCTGCAAAATACAACCATCAGCAAGCCCGCGCTAAAAACAATCGCACCATTGCGTTCGCGTCTGCTCGACCGCATCGCCCAGGGTGTTGCCAGGAAGATCGCGGCAGAGATTGTCAACATTGCCACGTTACTCAGCTGGCTGGACACAGAGACCTCTGACTCGTAGAACAGCCGGTCAATGGACGTTGTGGCAAACATGAGCGCTGCTGCCCCTACCATGGCGCGGAACAAATCCGACACAGCAATTGTCTCTCGTCGAAGGTAATGGGCGGATAGTTTGACGATTGAAACCAGGGCAAACGCCACAAAGACAACTTTGCACACTGCGCCGAACCGCTGAATGAATGACGCTGCAGGGCCGTTGGCGCTGAACACTAGCAGAAGAGTTCCAAAGAGGACTGCTAAACCAATCGCGCAGACCTCAACCAAAAATCCCTTCTTGGAACCGATTCCGGCGTCCAAAGCAACGAACGTGCCGGCAACAAAGCTGCCGCACAGTAGTCCGGCCGAAAGATGATCAATGAATGTCATCGGCGACTTTTCCTCGATTGGGACATACCAATATTGACGTTGCGGTGTGAAGTTCTGGGATCGCCAGTTTAGCCGCTTGTGCAAAAACAGGGATGCCGCGATGATATTCTTTGCCCGGAACAGCATCAGGCTTGCGCGGCAGTGGCCTGCTTGACCAGAGCATCACAACTGGAAGCGACCTACATAATTTCCGTTGTGCTCAAGCCGTAGAACGTCGAGCAAATACTGCGGAGGCTCTTGGTCAAAACCAGCTGCTCACCGGGCAAGGTTTCCTAGAATCAACGAGCGAATAAACGATGGAACAGGGCGACGGGCTAAATCTAGCAGCCCAATCGGTTTTTGAATCGATGGTGCAACAGAGCCAGCAGCTGCGCATCCAGCCTCTCAAGTTGCCCTGCGGAGCGAGGCTACTCGACTGCGGAGTTCATGTGCCAGGCGGCGTGGAAGCAGGCTTGCAACTGGCGAGCATCTGTTTGGCCAACCAGGCCAAGCTGCAGATTGTTAGTGGACCGCGAGATGTTTGGGCTGGCCCCTGGGTTCAGATTGCATCCGATCATCCGCGTCAAGCGTGCATGATGGGACAGTACGCGGGCTGGCCGGTCAAGTTCACAGACTTTTTCGCAATGGGCTCGGGTCCCATGCGAATTCTACGAGGCAAAGAAGAGTTGTTGTTATCGTTGGCCGCTGCCGACTCGAGCTCGGTGGCAGTCGGCACACTGGAGTGCGATGAATTGCCCACGGACTCAGTTGCTTTGGCCATTGCCGAGGAATGCGCAGTCCCAGCCGCATCCTTGTGTCTTGCCGTTGCACCAACTCGCTCGTTGGCTGGCTGCGTGCAAGTGGTAGCACGTAGCGTCGAAACTGCGTTGCATAAGTTACATGAGTTGGGTTTTGACCTGGGCTGTGTGCAAAGCGCGCTTGGCATCGCTCCGCTGCCACCACCGTCCCCCGACTTTGTGGCGGGCATCGGTCGCACCAACGATGCAATCCTCTATGGCGGACATGTCTCCTTGTGGGTTGCAGGAGCCGATGAGCAAATTGCCAGCGTGGGTGCTCTGATCCCCAGTTGCAATTCGCGGGATTTCGGGCAGCCGTTCGCCAAGATTTTCAAAAACTACAATTGCGACTTTTACAAAGTCGATCCCGGCCTTTTCAGCCCTGCGCAAGTATCAATCATGAATCTAGCCACTGGACGCAGCTGGCAGTTCGGATCCATGCGTGGCGATTTGCTCCAGCAATCGTTTGGCACAGTTGTGAGCAATTGATTGAATCCTTCTTGGACTTGAGTGAGCATGCGATTGCAACTGGGGATCTACGGCACGCCGGACAGTCCGTACGTCAATGAACTAAACCGAGCTGCATTGTTAATTCAGCAGCGCCCCGCCCTGGTGCTGATGCGCTACGCTGAAATGCAAGTATCCTTAGGCCAACTCGATTCGCGAGGTAAGGTCGACATTCCCGCTCCGGCTCCGTTGGACGCAATCATCGTCCGTTCGATGCCTTTAGGCACTTTGGAGCAAATGGTATTTCGCATGGACTGTTTACAGGCCTGGGAATCGTTGGGTATTCCCGTTATCAATCCTGCACGCAGCCTTGAGACGGCGATCGACAAGTGGTTGACGTTGCAACGCCTGGCCGCAGCCGGTTTGCCTGTACCACGCACCGTCGCCTGCCAATCACGCGATGCTGCCATGCAGGCGTTTGTGGACTTGGGTTCCGACGTTGTCGTCAAGCCTCTGTTTGGCGGCGAGGGGCGGGGCATAGTGCGAGTCGACCATCCGGACCTGGCCTGGCGAGTCTTCGGGGCCATCCAACAAGTCGGGCAAGTCTTCTACGTACAACAGTTCGTGCAGCATTTGGGTTACGATGTACGAGTCCTGTTCGTCGGAAAAAAATGCTTTTCCATTAAGCGCAGAGCCCAAGGAACCTGGCTTACCAATATATCGCAGGGCAGTATCGCGGAACCGCACGAATTGAGTGAAATAGAATTTGAACTAGCGATACGCAGTGCTGAAGCCATTGGTGGCAGCGTTTTGGGAATTGACATTTTGCCGACCGTGGACGGTCGGCGGTTGGTTCTCGAAGTCAACGCAGTGCCGGGCTGGAAGGGTACGTCAAAGGCGCTGGGTGTTGACGTCGCCCAGGAAGTCTTAACACATGTTTGCAGCGAAGCCATCAGCCAGAAGAATCAGTAAACGCTGCGGTGCCCGGAGTCGTTAAGGTGCCCGGAGTCGTTAAGGTGCCCGGAGTCGTGAAGGAGACTGGAGTCGTGAAGGAGACTGGTTCAATACCCGGCTTACGCGTCACGGCTCACTCAAATCAACAAACCACCAATGAGGACGACAAACTCTCAAGCCGTCTTCGAGCCAGCATCGCGCATTATAACTTTACAAGCCACCAACTCGGTCCGAGCAAAATGGATGATCCTCAAGTAACGGCGATTCCCGGAAGCAATGGCAACATTGCTCTGCGATTGCGAACTGTGGCTGCCCGATTTCCTGGGCAATTGGCATTGGCCCGGCCTCTCGGGAAAAAGCCTTCGAGCACAAATAGGAATTATGAGACCCAAACGTTCGCCGAGCTAGAATTGGAAACGTCCTCCATTGCCGCTGGCTTGCAAGCCATGGGGGTGCAGCCTGCAATGCGCATCGTCATGTTGGTCAAGTTCGGCGCAGACTTTATTTCGCTTGTATTTTCGCTACTCAAGACCGGAGCGGTCGTCGTCTTGGTTGATCCCGGTATGGGACGAAAGAACCTGCTAAGCTGCTTGGAGCAAGTGAACCCCGATGGCTTTGTAGCTATACCCGCTGCACATGTCGTTCGCATGGCCATGCGGCACCGTTTTCCCAAAGCACGGCTAAACGTAACGGTGGGACCGCGGCTGGGATTCCTGCCCAAGCCCACCTTGGCTCAGCTGGCGGGAACACCATCGTCGCTGTATCAAGCACCCGATATTACACTCGATTCTCCAGCCGCCATTATCTTTACCACTGGTAGCACCGGTCCACCCAAAGGCGTGCTGTACACACACCGTACCTTCAATGCCCAAGTCGACCAATTGGTTGAGCACTACGGAATCCAACCCGGTGGAAAGGATCTCTCTGCGTTTCCACTATTCGGCTTGTTCAATGCGGTCATGGGCACCACGACAGTCATCCCTGACATGGATCCCACGCGGCCTGCTGACGTAGACCCTCCCAGGTTGCTGGATGCGATCGACCAGTGGCAGGTCAATCAAGCTTTTGGCTCACCCGCGTTGTGGACCACCGTCGGGCGGTGGGCCATGCAAGAGGGCCGGAGAGTCACCAGTCTTCGCAGGATTTTTTCTGCCGGTGCGCCTGTGCCTGCTTGGGTCCTGGAATCCATGCGCAAGGTGATGGCAGACGATGGAGAAATGTTCACACCTTACGGTGCTACCGAAGCACTGCCGGTGGCTTCGATCGAATCGCGTGAGGTGCTGGGAGAAACCGCTAAACTTTGCAGCCAGGGCAGGGGAACCTGCGTGGGCAGACGGTTTTCGGGAATTCAGTGGAAAGTCATCGCCATCGATGACGGCCCCATCGCCGACATCTCGCAAATACGGGAATTGCCCAATGGACAAATTGGCGAGCTGATGGTCAGTGGCCCCGTAGTCACTCGTCAATACGTGACTCGTACTGATCAGAATGCTTTGCACAAAGTCAGAGATGGCGACAACGTATGGCATCGCATGGGAGACGTCGGCTACTTGGACGCACACGACCGGTTCTGGTGCTGCGGTCGCAAGTCGCATCGCGTGCGGACGACCAAAGGTGATATGTATACTGAACCTTGCGAAGCGATCTACAACACTCACCCGCACATTCATCGTTCGGCTCTGGTAGGCGTTGGACCGATCGGCGAGCAAACCCCCGTCTTGGTGGCAGAACCCTGGCCGGAGCATTCCCCCGGCGACTCTGTCAGTGCGGATCAATTGACAGCCCAATTGCGCGGGCTGGGTAGGGAACATGAACTTATTCGAGATATTGAGCAAGTTCTGTTGTATCCTGGCAAGCTGCCGACCGACATCCGCCACAATTCCAAGATCTTCCGTGAACAGATAGCGCCGTGGGCCGAGTCGCAGTTGCGAGCGAAGAAAAAGCGGAGATAGAGCGGTGGACTTATTCGCACAACAAGAGGAAGACAACTTGCGGCGCAGCATGCCATTGGCGGCTCGCCTGCGCCCGCGGAACTTGAATGAGTTTGTCGGGCAAACACACTTTATGGGTGAAGGACAACTACTTCGCCGATTGATCGACGCACGAAGACTGAGCTCGCTGCTGTTCTTTGGCCCGCCGGGAACTGGTAAGACAACTCTAGCGCACCTACTGGCCATTGAGACTGGTGGTAGACTGCGGACACTAAGTGCCGTTACCAGTGGAGTCAAAGAACTGCGTGAGATTCTAACTCAAGCCCGCAATGAAGTTGCTGCCGGAAGTCCCCGGCCACTGCTTTTTGTCGACGAGATGCATCGGTTCAATAAGTCGCAACAAGACGCCCTGCTGCCAGATGTGGAAGATGGCATCGTTACCCTGGTCGGAGCGACCACTTGCAATCCGTTTTTTGCCATCAACGGAGCCCTACTCAGTCGCAGCCAGGTGTTTCAGTTCCAACCGTTGCACAGCGATGATATCCTGCAAGTTGTCGAGCGGGCCCTGCATGACCGCGAGCGTGGGCTGGGACACATCGCCACCGAATGCGATCCAGATGCGCTGCGGTACTTGGCCAGCGAGTGTGAAGGCGATGCCAGGCGGGCACTGAATGTTTTGGAGGTAGCCGTACTTTCGTCAAAGCAACAGCCCGTCGTCATCAGCCGACAACTGTTGCAAGAATCGATGCAACAGAAGACGCTGCAGTACGACGGAACTGGCGACGAGCACTATGACATTTCCAGTGCGTTGATCAAGAGCATTCGCGGCAGCGATCCGGATGCGGCACTGTACTGGTTGGCCCGCATGCTAGAATCGGGCGAAGACGTTCGTTTCATCTGTCGACGGCTGGTCATCCTGGCCAGCGAAGATATTGGAAACGCAGACCCCGGCGCACTCAGCCTGGCCGTAGCCGCCGCGCAAGCCTGCGAGATGATCGGTTTGCCTGAGTGCCAATTGACGCTGTCTCAGGCGGTGATCTATTTGGCTTGTGCGGAGAAGAGCAACGCCGCCACGACGGCGATAGCCTTGGCTCGACGAGAGGTTACCGAAGGCAAACTGATTCCCGTCCCTACGCACCTCAAGGATTCACACTACAGCGGAGCAAAACGACTCGGCCACGGAGTTGGCTACCAATACTCGCATGACGAGCCAGACGGTGTGGCTGAACAAGATTACCTGGGGGTCGACCGGACATTCTATAGCCCAAGCTCGCGCGGCTGGGAGGGGCAGATTTCCGTGCGTCTGGAGGCGATTCGCCAGCGGCTGCGGCAAGCAAAACCGTCCCCCAGTTCAACGCCAGACGCCACGATGGAACCCCGTCGCTAGCCTTCGGATACCGTTGCGGAAGCCAGGAAACGAGAGGCCTCGCCCTCTATCTGGAACGTTTGTGGCCGATCGACACTCCCAATCTGCGTGATTTCCCAATAAGCCTAGTGGTTTGGGACAGCTAA
>JAGQPR010000739.1 GCA_020426625.1 Planctomycetales bacterium | reverse complement strand
GTTGCCAGCTGCGTAGTTGCCGAAGCCGTGCTGCTCGTTACAGCTTCTTGTGCGCTGCTTGAATTCGCTGCCACGCTGCAAAACAACATGGTTGAGAAAAGACAAGCGGAAACGTGCGCCCCATGCTGAAGAGGGCGCTTTGATCGATTCAATGTTAGTGAGCGTGGCATAGTGGGTGAATTCCTTGCGGCGTCTCGGTCGCGAGCCGGCTAGCATGGTCTGGTATCGTTGCAGGCGCTGACAACAGATATTTAGACCATTGACTTTAGTTCGAATCCGATGAAAGTCATTACCGTCGATCCAGCAAAACCCGAGTTACTACCTGCGCCGCGCTGGCTGAGGCTCCTCGATCGTATCTTCGGGAACTTGATACATAGTTCGCAGCTCGTTCAACTGGGCCAACATTTCTGACCGCACCTCAGCATACTTCGGATCATCGTATACGCTTTGCAATTCGTGTGGATCTCGCTTCAGGTCGAATAGCTCCCAGTCATCAATGCTCTGTCGAGCCAAGGCATAGAAGTGAATCAGTTTGTATTGGCCGTTGGTGACGCCGTAGTGTCGAGCGACGTTGTGGCCGCCTGGATTCTCGTAATAGTGGTAATAGAATGCCTGACGCCAGTCATTAGGTACTGAACCCTGTAGCAGCGGCACCAGGCTGCGTCCTTGCATATCGTCTGGCACGGTAACGCCTGCAACATCCAGGAATGTCTCAGCAAAGTCGAGATTGGAGACAATCGATTCATTCGTCGCGCCAGCCTGTGTAACGCCGGGCCACCGTACCAGCAAAGGCGTTTTCAGGGACTCTTCGTACATCCACCGTTTGTCAAACCAACCGTGTTCACCCAAGTACCAACCTTGGTCCGATGAGTAGATTACGATCGTGTTCTCGGCTAGCCCCGAGTCATCCAGATACTGCAAGAGCCGGCCAACACTATCGTCGACGCTTTTCACACATCGCAAATAGTCTTTGGCGTAACGCTGATATTTCCAGCGGACAATGTCTTCTTCGGTCATATTCGGCTCAGCCGCACGAAACGCCTCGTTCTTGGGCCCATAGGCAGCGTCCCAAACCTTCTTTTGTTCCTCGTTCAACGGGCCCCTGCCGGTCAACTTCAGGTCGTTGGCATTCAAGTGCTCGCGGATCGTCATGGCTTGCTTGGAAGCCGCCTGTGTTCGCCCGGAATAGTCGTCCCACAGCGTCTCTGGCTCTGGAATGGTCACGTCGTCAAGCCAATTCAGATACTTGGGCCCGGGCATCCAATTCCGATGCGGTGCTTTGTGTTGACACATGAGCATGAAGGGCTGATCTTTGTCGCGGCTTTCCAGCCAGGCCAGAGCTTTGTCCGTGATGATGTCCGTCGTATACCCGGTGTGTTCTCGCGTCAACGGTTCACCGTCTGGTCCGGCAGTGAGCATCGGCGGATTGTAGTAGGGCCCCTGCCCCTTAAGAACGTCGTAATAGTCAAAGCCCTGCGGCGTCGAGACCAAGTGCCATTTGCCAATGACTGCTGTTTGGTAGTTTGCTTGCTGCAAGAGCTTAGGAAATGTCTGCTGGTCACCGTTGAAACGATTGCCGTTGCGAAAGAACCCATTCAAGTGGCTGTATTTTCCGGTTTGAATGACGGCGCGACTGGGCCCGCAGATGGAGTTGGTGACATAGCACCGCGTGAATCGCATCCCCTCTTGAGCGATGCGGTCCAAATTGGGCGTGGTGATTCTAGCGGAGTCGTAGGCGCTGATAGCCTGCTCGCAATGGTCATCGGAGAAAATGAACAGTATGTTCGGTTTGTTGGCGGCGAGCGATTCAGTCGGCGACAATAACGCCAACGACACTCCGACTACAAACACTTCCGCGCAGATGAATAGAATACTCAGTTTCATGGCTTGAATCCTTGGGTTGGAAGCCTCGTGCCCGGAAAACGGAATACCAGGCTTGGTCTCAAAACGTCGCGTTGTTGCCATCTGCCGGATGGCTCTATTGAAAATGGTGCTCCAGCCAAACACGTGATTCCGCTCGACAAGCGGAAAGGGGCTTTCCCTCCCCGTCGCTGGGGCTGCGACCCTCCGCTCCGAAAGTTACGTCGAAAACGACGTAATTTCTTGGTGGAAGGGTGAGTTACGCTCGACATTACCGCCACGCAGCGAGAAGTGTCATTATTGGCCGCTTCTTTGCCGTTAGCCACGGCTGTTCAAATATCAGAAAACCTTTGCGTTGGTACTTAAGACAAAGCCTAGCGTAGCCCGAGCCGCACGCATACCAGCGAGCACAGATGCATACAGGCGGCCAACGTGACGACTAGACCAGCATAGCGGTGCAGCATGGCCACTTGTAACAACTCGCCAGTGTTGAGAATCGGCAACATGCTCAAGAACATCGTTCCAGCAGCCAGAATGCCACTGACGATCATTACCCAACAA
>JAGQPR010000738.1 GCA_020426625.1 Planctomycetales bacterium | reverse complement strand
TGAACTATGTGAAACAGGAAGGCGACAAATCACTCGAAGAATATCGCAAGCGATTCGCCGAATTTCAGGAACAGGTGGCGACCATCGGCGCACGTGTGCGACGCGGCTAATGTCACCCTCCCTCGCGAATGTCGAGCCTAAGCGAATGAAGAAACACACTTATGTCGCATCAGGGAAGACGCGGCGAGTGTCACCCTCCCCTTGGGTGGCCTGACGAATCGGTGTTAAGCTGTGACTGAGGTTTGTTCTAGGTTTTGCTTGAAGGCTTCATGATAGGCCGCGTTGCGGCGAGCGGTCAGAGTCGGGCCGAGTGTGTCGGACAACCATTTTTGGAGCGCCCGAGCGTCCACGCGGCGAAAGCCCGTCCGCACATGGTCGGCCGTCACTTTCCCGCAGAGCATCGGTAGCATTGCGATTAATCGAGTGAAGCCTCCTTTACTGTGTTGTCGCGATAGCTGCTTGAAACGCCCGAACAGTGATTCGAGGATTTCCGTTGATAGCCAAGCTCGCTCGCCATCAGGCAACCTACTTGCGGACTCCGTGATCCATGCGATCAATTGCTGGCCGATCCGTGAGGCCGCAGTGTCGTCGGCCTGCCAATTGCCATCCCACTCTTGTAATGCGGCCTGGACGGCGTGAGCGGTCGTCTTGTCGAGGCCATGGCGATTGATGATTTTCAGCGAAACGTTGATGAGCCTCTGACACTTGTCCCACTCAAACACATCCTTGGCGTATTCTCGCAGCCAACCAAGCTTGGATTCTATGCGATCAACTTCGATGCCAGTACGCGCCGTACTGGCAGGATGATTTAGATGATAGAGCACCATCCTCGCCCAACGTAGCAGTGGGCCTAAGTTCATGAAGCGACTCTTCTGTTTCAGCGCAGGTGGAGCCAAATGGCTCAGTTCCGTTTGTTGGACACGGTTGCGAGTCAATCCAATCTCCGTGATGAATGACTTGAAACGCTCGGTACGACCCACCTCCTTTTCGAGAAGATTCGCGGCGTGATGTTTGAGATCACCAAGCACAATGGTCTTTTTCCCGTCTCTTTGAAGCACTGACGCGGGATCACGTAGTTCACTCGCACCATCGCAAAGTAGGAAGACTGGTGCGCCGATTTGGTCGGCTAACTTGCGATACTCTCGCTCGACATCCTTCTTCTTCCACGATTCTCCCGGCACGATCGCAAGTACTTTCATTTTCGACAGATTCAGTGTTTCTTCCGGCGGTGGAAGATCATCCAGTGCGATGCCAATAATCAACAACACTTTCTCTTTACCAATTTGGCTCGAATGATCGACCATCCACAAGACCCGTTGATCTTTAGTAAAAGTATCTTGCAGAGAGGCTACCCCGAGTCGGAGTCCCCACTGCCCAATCGCGTCATGCGACGGAACCTTCAGGTCAATTCCCAAAGCGTCGAAAACAAGGGCCAAAACGTCAGCTGTGGCATGCTGGCCAATCCGCATGCTCAGGGAAATGGCTAGGGCGATCAACGTGGGAGCAAACTGATGCCCCGGAAGCGGCCGCTCACGATAGATCGGGTGCTGAGCTGCTGGTTGACAACACGCTTGTTCTGCCAACTGGGCCTTCGCAAACGCAAGTTGATTTTCGCAGTCCTGAAGTGCTCGCGACTTCTCTTGGAGTTGTTGCTCTAACTCGGCATATCGTGTCTCCATACACTCGAGCCGTCGAGCCTGCCGACGCAACCTGCGAGTGAGCGTTGATCGGCTAACTGCTGAACTTGGGCTGGTTCGATTCTGTTTTCTATCGCATACTTGCGTCATGGTCGCGGTCCTTCGCGGATTGAGATTTAGGAACCCCAACCCTACCGAAAGGCCGCGACCAATTTCAAACCCAATTTTTTCTCCCCAATTACCTATCTTCCCACCGATTCGTCAGGCCACCCGGGGGGAGGGTGACTCGCTACGCGCGCACCTCGTACCCTAGCTCCTGCAACAACCCGCGCAGCTGGGCGCGGTGCTCGGCAGACAAGGGTAGCACTGGCGGCTTGGGATCGCCGACCGGTGGGCCGATCATGTTGAGCGCCGCTTTCATTGTGCTGAACCAATGAGCTCCTTCCCCCTTGGCATGATACGCTTGAAACTGCAACCGCATCAACGGCGCCAACTGGCTCCAAATCGTTCGCGCTTCTTGCAAGTCCCCGCGCTCGCGGATCGCGCGATCGAGCTTCCTCGCATACGCCGGCACGGTACTCGGGATCCCCGATATCCAACCATGCGCACCATGACACAACCCTTCAAACGCCACAGTATCAATCCCGGCATACACAAAAAACTCGCCGCGCGTCGCCTGTAACAATTCACAGATCCGATCCGGCTCGGGATTCGACATCTTCACCCCGCCAATCGCTCGTTCTTCAAACAATTGCAACAAGTGATCCGTCCGTAAATCGACCGCT
>JAGQPR010000737.1 GCA_020426625.1 Planctomycetales bacterium | reverse complement strand
ATATTGCTCAACGGGAATTTGGTTCAAGAATCGTGAGCCCGGAATGAGCGATACCGAATACCAGCTGTTCAACTGGATGCATTATATCTGGCTCAGCGGGGATCAAATTGCCGAGCAAGCAGTACACAATATCGATGCCATCAACTGGGTCATGGGTTCGCCACCCGTGTCCGCCTACGGCTCAGGTGGTCGCTTTACGCGGCCGGAAGGAAGTGAAATGTGGGACAGCGTCTCAATTGATTACGAATACCCCGGCAACCGAATGCTCTCCTTCCATTGCAGGCAAATCCCCGGAACCCAAAGCGACAATGGCAATGTCATTTATGGTACGGAGGGCACGATGTACATTAGCGCGATGAGTGTCGGCTCAAAGCTGCTCGATCGCTCGGGCAAGGAAATCTGGAGCCAGGAAGGAAGCATTTCGGATGCGTACCAACAGGAGCATAAAGATTTGATCGACTCGATAAGAGAAGGTAAACCGATTGTCGAGTTCCAGCAAACGGCTGAAAGTTCGCTAACCGCTGTCATGGGCCGGATGGCTGCCTACACCGGAACGAAGGTTACGTGGGATTTTGTCACCAAAGAATCGCAATTGGATCTGTTCCCCAAAGATCTGAGCTGGAATGGCGACTTACCTGAGCCTCGATATGCCGTTCCCGGTCAGACGAAATTAGTCTGATCGTGGACATTGACGAGCGGAACAGTTCGGAGGATTCGCCAGAACGCAGCGTTGAATCCTCCGTATTGGTCCAGTGGACGCAGAGACTGGCACCCCGTCGCGCTGCAACAAAATCTACTGGCGAGAATCATTCGCCCCCTGAGCAAGTGGCAACCAACCCATTGCTACTGTCAGTTGCTCAAACGGCGATGGCCTGTCAGTTTGAGGTTCTGCAAAATCGACAACAGTACCCCCAGGGGGTCGAGAGCTCACTCGAGGCGTTGCAGCTGATCGAGAAAGTGGAGCAGCTCTTTAGCGTTTACAAGCCCCACAGCGACCTGTCGCGAATCAATCGCTTTGCTCACCTGCGCCCGCAATGCGTCTCGTTGGACTCCTTTACGCTGTTGCAGCTGGCCCAAGACATGCATCTTGTGACGCAGGGCGCCTTCGACATTACTGCTGGCTCGCTTTCCGAGGCATGGGGCTTCTCTCGTCGACGAGGCATTATGCCCAGCCAATCAGAAATCGAAAAAGCGCTGCAAAACGTAGGGTCAACAAAACTTCATCTCGATATATCAACTCTATGTGTAACCACCGAGAGCGCTGGAGTGACAGTTAACCCGGGTGGTATAGGCAAGGGGTACGCATTGGACCGTGCCGCCAATCTTCTTGCTGAGAGCGGCATTGACGACTTCATGATCCATGGAGGGCTGAGTTCGATCGTCGCCAGAGGGAATCGAATGCATTCGGCAACACGCGGTGGCTGGCTTGTAGCAGTCAAACACCCATGGGACCACGATCGACAGCTGGGCAATATTCGCCTGTGTAACGCAGCGCTTGGAACTAGCGGTTCCGGCAAGCAGTTCTTTCATTTTCAAGGCAAACGCTACAGCCATTTGATCGATCCTCGCACAGGCTGGCCTGCCCAATCAATGATGAGTTCCACAGTTCTCTGTGCCAGCGGCGCAATCGCTGATGCGCTAGCGACTGCACTATTCGTACTTGGCCCTACGGCTGCAAGAGAGTTCTGCGAACAACACCCCGAGATCGGTGCTCTGCTTGTCTACGCTAGTCCACAGACTGGAAAACTAGTATTAGAGGCCATCAACTTGCCAAAGGATGTGTGGATTCCCAACGAAAGCGTCAGCTGATTTGCAAAGATTTTTCGATTTGTTCTAGATTCTGCTGAAAGCTATGTGGTAAACCGATGGACAGCGGCAAACGGTTACGCGACAATCACCTGACGGCTGTTGCCCCAGCGAAAAGAAATGAACCCTGCCGCTATCGTATTCGTGGATGATTTTGAACAAAATCACCGCCAGATTCCAAACCGAAGTACATTTCAATACTACACTTGAGTTTAGTGGCAATTTAGTCGAAAGAACTCCTATCGACTTGGCGGTAACCAGGACCGAAAACGGTTACCTTTCCATAGCTGAGAAAATGGGCTAGCCTCGCTTGACTAACGTGGGACTCGGGCGTATCCCGTTGGTTAGGTTGAGGCTGCCCGCCTTTCTTACCCACATAGCCTGCACATACATATGATGCGAGGGGCTGGCTGGGTTTAATGTCAGGATTCGCAATCTGTGATCCCACGCGCCGCCAGAAGTCTTCTCCACTGGGCTGGCTAATGCATCCATGCAATCGGCGCGCAGAACCACTTGATCCGTTTCAGAACAATCTGCAACAGGCTAGTGGTTTGGGACAGCTAAAAATTAGGATTGGTCCGTAGTGGGATTCGCCAGAATTCCCCGATTGAGAGGAA
>JAGQPR010000736.1 GCA_020426625.1 Planctomycetales bacterium | reverse complement strand
AGTCGCGGCGTTTCCTGTTGGCCGATTCGCGAAAACTTGCTCAGCCACTAGAATTTAGATAGAACGCCAGTGTGGCAACGAGATCGATGATCCTCGGGATGAATTGATCATTCGCCAGTTGTTCGCAGCAGACTTACTGAAAATCTGCCCAGAACGCCCTCAGACGGCTTAGCAGCGTCATTGCAGCACTAACATGCCACGAAATAGATAGTTGGTAGATGTTTGATCCCAAAATTGAAGATACGTTTGCAGAAGCGTTTCCAATGGCTGCCACGCGTTTGATTATCACGGCTGCCGATCACGATCTGGCGGTGGTGGCAGCTCGTGAGTTTTGCGGCAACGCGTCTTCTGTGATTGGCTGCGACCTAGAAGCTGGTATCGAACGTATGATCGACGCACAAGAAACGGTGGATGGTCGCCCCGGCGTCTCGGTACTCGCTTTCGCATTCAGTCGTGAGGCTTTGCAAAAAGCGGTGGCGGACAGAACCGGGCAGAACATTCTGACCTGCCCGACGACCGCTTGTTATGCCGGTATTACTAGTTCCCCCAAAGACAAGCAGATCAAGTTGGGGGCTTTGTTACGATTCTTTGGTGATGGATTTCAGTTCTCAAAGAAGCTGGACTCGCGGCGATTCTGGCGCATCCCAGTCATGGATGGCGAGTTTCTCTGCGAAGACACGATTGGAACCGTCAAGGGAATTGGCGGTGGTAATCTCATCGTATGCGGACGTAGTCAAGCCGAGACGTTGGCCGCCGTGCGTGCTGGCGTAGCGGCAATTCAATGCTTGGGCGAAGTGATATTGCCATTTCCGCTCGGAATTGTTCGTAGCGGTTCCAAGGTGGGATCCAAGTACCGTCAGCTGAAGGCGAGTACCAATGATGCGTGGTGTCCCACGCTGCGCGGGCTCACTCGCAGTGATTTGCGGGAAGGTGAGAACGCCGTCTACGAGCTGGTGATCGACGGATTGTCCGCTGGTGCAGTTGCGGGTGCGATGCAAGCCGCGATCAACGAGGTCTCGAAATGTCCTGGCGTGCTGCGCATTTCCGCTGGCAACTATGGAGGCAAACTTGGACCTCATCATTTCCACTTGCATCGATTGTCGGAAATGCAAGAAACTCAAGTGCAAGCAAAGCTCTAGTGGTATGTTACAGCCTTGCTGTTTTCGCGACCGTCCGTGCTCTATGTTGTGATTCACACTGTTATGAAGCCATACTCCAGTCCAGTATTACTTTGCCGGACTGACCTGAGAGCATAACGTCAAATCCCCGCTCGAATTCCGTATAGGGATAGCGATGAGTAATGATCGGAGAGATGTCTAAGCCGCCTTGCAGCAAGACAGTCATCTTGTACCAAGTGTCATACATCTCTCTCCCGTAGATTCCTTTGATCGTTAGCATATTGAACACGACGGTATTCCAGTCGATCGACAGCTCCTCGGAGGGAATGCCGAGCATTGCGATCTTTCCACCGTGGCACATTTGATCAATCATGCTCCGCAGCGCGCTGGGATTGCCGGACATCTCCAGACCAACGTCAAATCCTTCCTGCATACCCAATTCGCGCTGCACCTCAGATAGATTTTCTGTACGAACATCGACTATTCGCGTTGCCCCCAGCGTCCGCGCCAAATTCAATCGCCAGGGATTGACATCAGTAACCACGACATGTCGCGCACCTGAGTATTTGACAACTGCAGCGGCCATGCAACCAATCGGGCCAGCCCCAGTTATTAGGACGTCTTCTCCAAGTGTTGAAAATGAAAGGGCCGTATGGACCGCGTTGCCAAACGGATCGAATATTGAGGCGACGTCTCGGTCGATCGAATCGCAATGGTGCCAAACGTTGGTCATGGGCAGGGCAATGTACTCGGCAAACGCACCTGGTCGATTGACGCCGATGCCCCTGGTGTGCGCGCACAGGTGTCGTCGCCCAGCCATGCAATTGCGGCAGCGTCCACAAACCACGTGTCCTTCGCCGCTGACGACTTCGCCGGCGTGAAAGTCGACTACATTCGACCCCGTTTCGACAATCTGGCCAACGAATTCGTGCCCAACCACCATGGGAACCGGAATGGTGGCTTGCGCCCAGCTATCCCATTTGTAAATATGTACGTCGGTGCCGCATATTCCCGTACGGTCCACACGGATCAATACGTCGTTGATACCAATAGTTGGCATGGGAACATCTTGCAGCCACAGGCCGGGCGCACGCTCACTCTTGACCAGCGCTTTCATCACTTCTCTTTGACAGCTTAAAAAACAGGCCGCACATGAATCTTGTAGAGTCTCTATTGGTTTCTAACTACGCCACTGTTCAATCCGCCAATTCATTGTCGGTGCTTTATACAGGTCGCGTCCAGCTTTGATGCTTTGGCAAAGCTGGCATAGTTGCGTAAGCCTAATTCTTTACCGAGCAAAGAATAAGC
>JAGQPR010000735.1 GCA_020426625.1 Planctomycetales bacterium | reverse complement strand
TCTCTTGATCGCGCTGGCTGAGGAGTTCCCAGTTAGCTTTCGGTGTGCCGAAGTGCGCCAGAATGCGCTCAAGAGATTGATAGCCGTAAGCGTGATATTGAATCGCACGAGCCATAGCCAACTGGCCATCCTTCACTGGATAGCCTTGCAGCAGTGAGAGGACTCGCGCGGCTTCGCGTCTTCCGTAGCGACATTTTTTCTGCAGGCCATCGAAGTATTCCTGGCCAGTCGGTCCCCAGTGCGAGTACTTTTCACGAAGCAGGATGAGCTGCTGAGCATAATCTTTGGGTGGCAGATGAGATTGATCGATACGCTTTTCATTTCGGCCTCGCAACAGGCCGTGCTCTGCCACCAGTTCGACCGATGCGTTATAGATCTGAAGTTGATCTTCCATAACTCGTATCGGTAGCATCTGACCAATCAGCCGCCACGGAACTGAGTAACGATTGTCGGCGTAGCTGATAAAGCCTTCACTATCGACGATCCGGTAGACGACGCCGGCGGTATCGAAGCGAATGGTTGGCAGTGGAATCAGATGCGGTTTCTCTTGCTCGTGCATTTCTATAGGCGACCGCTTGGTTGTACCGTGAATGCGCTTGTCATTGACTTCCGCCAGCCACCAACGAGTTACTTCGTTCAGATGCTCGAGCGTGCGAAACGTTCGACCATTGAGCAAGTTTTTCTCGACGTAATCGAATGGGCGTTCCACTTTGCCTTTGGTCTCAGGACGTTCGGGCTGACAAGCCCACGGCCTGAATCCATAGTGCGTCGCCAGTGATAAGAAGCGAGTGTTGTAAATCGGCTGTCCGTCCTCCCATCGCGTGACCACGACTTTCATGTTGTCGTACAGGCATACCGCTGCCACGCCACTGAGATGTTCGAAAGCCGCGATGTGCTGACGTATTGTGGTCTCGAAGTCTTGACGCTCAGTGAAGCAGATGTACTGGCGGCGCGAATACCCCAAGATATAACTGAATAACTCGACGCGACGCTTGCCTTCTTGCGTAAAGTTGATCGTGTAAGTTGACCAGTCCATTTGAGCCTGTGCGCCGGGTGCGGTTTCGAAGCGAACTACGGGTGCTTTGGGCTTCGGACGATGGACCTTTAAGTACATGCGTAACGTGGAGTAGCTGCCTGCGTAACCCAGGCTGCGCAACTCTTCGAAGGCGCGCAGCGCAGTAAGGCTGGGATAACGTTCAAGCAGTTGGCGCAGCTGATCGATGAATGGATCAAGCTTCGTCTTACGAGCGATTGTCTTAGGTCCAATGACCAGCGACGGGAAGCTCGTGCGCGCCCGATGCTCGGCGATCACGCGAGCGATCACATAGCGACCAAGCGACATGTCGCGCGCGATAGAGCGCATGCCTTGGCCACTGGTCCAGCGTGAGATGATCTCATTCTCTTGAGCAGGTGAAACACTCATGGCAATTCAAGCTCCTTGCTGAAGTCACGGCTCGATTCCGCTAACAGTGTTGATTCCTCACTCAGCTTGCTGATGCCAGGCAAGAGCACTGGCCGATCGCAAGCTTGTAGTTCACCACGTCCTGTGAAGCGCAACCAATGGTTCATCTTGGTCGTCGAATCGAGCAGAATTCCCAAGCGCCGCGCGAAACGGTTGCCTGCAGTACTCAGTCGTGGATCCCACTGATGCACATAGGAATCTTGCGATTGACGTATGGCTTGGCGAGGCTTTTCAAGTACGAATTCAGTTTGCTCTCGCGTGCTGGCGGCTTGTAACAGTCGCACAGCCTCGCTCAGTTCGCGCGAAGTGAGTGCATGCTCGCTGGCACACTGCAAGGCCGCGTTTTGGTTGCCGCGCGGCAACTGAGTTAAATGGCGTGCTTGTGTGGGTGAGAGCAGACCAAGCCTGAGCGATTCTCGCGCCTCATCCGTTAATCGCTCGATCAATGCCAGACGCCGGTTGACCCAAGACTTATGCCGCCCCAGCATGCTGGCAACTTCTACTTGCTCAAGCCCGTCATCATGTACTAGCGCATAGATGATCCATGATTCTTCCAGTTCATTGGGTCGACTGGTGATGCGATTGAGATTGAAGATGGCAGCCTTAGCGCCATGTTCATCGGTCTCGAGCCTGCGTGCTTGTAGAACAGTCACGCCTTTGAGTGCACGTGCCGCGCGCAAACGCTTGAAGCCATCGACGAGCACCAACGCATCATCCAAGACGCAGTAGACCAATGGTGACAACTGGCCGTACTTGGATAATGAACGAGCCATCAGACTATCGGATTTGGGCTGGACGACCCGATAACGCTCAAGGCGCAGATCGAAATCGCTCAAGTCCAAACAGTGAGCCGAGTCACCCTCTGGAGACGTTGTTGACAGTGGCATCGTCGAATAGCTTCTCACGCTTTTGGAACCAGTCACTCCCCAGTCAAGCGGCTTGCAGGTCACTTGGCGGGGCTAAACAGCT
>JAGQPR010000734.1 GCA_020426625.1 Planctomycetales bacterium | reverse complement strand
GGCTGACTCTGTTGACTCTAATGACGTCATGACGCCGATGGAAAGTGACTTTGGATCGCTACTGACGACCACGATGGGGACAGGGACAATTTCGGGAATCGCGGGAAGCGAGACCTCCGTAGTTCCGGCATCTTCCGAGACAGTTGCTTGGGGAGCATTGAGAATAGCCCATTCCTTAATGTCCCAAGCTTGGTCCAATTCGACGCGCATTCCTCGCGAACCCAGCGAGATACTGTGTTTATTCTCAACAGCGGCAGCGTCATAATTGGTCTCCAGTTGCAGCACACCAACTAATCGGTCAATTCGATTCAGATCTACTTCGATAGCGTTCGGGCCACCAAGCCAGTTTTGCAGCAAGCGACTTGCCAGCTGATTGATTGCTGGCAGCACGGTCTGCGCATTGGTAGCTCGGATCATATCGGCAAACCGAACGCTGATGGCTCCTGACTCGGTTTCAGGAATCACACCAATATCGCTCAATGTTCGTTGGAACATCCCCTGGGTCGGGTCAGCTAGCTGTTCACGGTGGGCCGATTCCAGTCTGGCTACCTTCAATGGCGCCGGCGCTGGAAAATCAGCTACCTCCTGTGTTAGCCCACGGACAGATAACAACAGCATACCGCAGACGGCCATCAAACCAGCCGCAACTCCGCGCGTGGCGAGCGATTCAAATCTGCCGTTCCACTCCGTTTTTCGACGTAACATTTTGATCCTCCTGATCAGAAAACCTGAAAAGACCGGATACATTCCGGTCTCGTTAAACACATCTTTTCGATCTTCGTGTTCCAACGCCAAACTGCTCAGCGCATGAACGTATTCCTTCTTCCCAATGATCTGGCTTGCGAGTTGATCTGCGGCGGATTCTTGGGCAAATGCCAAGAAACGGGTCAGCCAATGCACGAGAGGATTGTAATGATGCACGATGGCGACACTACAACTAACCAATCGCCAAGCTGCGTCATAGCGAACAACGTGTGCCAGTTCATGGGCTATTACACTCTGCAATTGAACGTCGGACCAACCATGCCAACGACTGGGCAAGAGAATCGTTGGTTGGTAAAGCCCGAAAACGGCTGCACTGTGCAGCATGCGCGATTCCACCAGAGCGATTGGCCCAGCGACTTGTGCTCGGGATTGCAATGTGCTCAAGGCGTGGAGCGCTCGAGAGTCGGTTATCTTGGTGCTTTGGCGCATAATCCTCCGAGCAAAGCACAGCGACGAAACTAACTTTATCCCACCCCATAAATTCAGCGAGACAACGAACAGTGTAATGCACCAAAACAGATCGGCCGGATTGACCCGCGCGGAATCCCCAGCCAGCTGTGTAGCGTCGTTTAGGAGCTGCCGAAGCTGACTTCCAGAAAGAAAGATTGCCGGTCGGTTATCTGTGCCTGTCTTGCTAATTTGGCCACTTATTAGACTTTCAGAGCGATCGCTAAGGTCCGGAGAATTGTGTACATGAGACAGCCCTGGAGCAAAATGGAACAAGGCCCATTGCGGCATCGGGATGGGGGCTAGAATCGTCAGCAACGCGATCGTTACCAATGCCGATGCGCACCAGGCTCTGGACAGCAGAGTTTGATTTCGCGTCAGCCAGGCACCTAGGATAGCAATGAGTGCCAGAAAACTTGTTTGCATAACACACAGTTGCACTGCCCAAGTCATTTGTGCCATTATTGGTCCTCCTGCAAAATGGATTCCAACAACTGGCGTTCGCGAGCGGAAAGCTTCTTTTGCTTGCCGAGCAGCTGGACGAGTAGCTGTTCGCGTGAACCAAGAAAGACACGATCCACTAATTGTCCGACAAAACTCTTGGAGACTTCGTCGAAGGTTCGTGTCGGCAGATAGGTATAGGGCCGCTCCGAGTTAGTAGCCTTTAGATAGCTCTTCTCGACTAGGATCCTCACCAGATTGGCGACCGTAACGTAGGCTCGATCGACGCCAGTCTTCGCCAAAAGTTGACGGGCTTCCTTGGCGGTTACTTCGCCGTGTTCCCAAAAAACGTGCATTACTTCAAGCTCTCGATCCGTGAGCTCTTTCGCTAAAGGCCTGGCCATAAGCTCCTCCTCACTTTGTTTGGTAAACCAAATTTGGTTTTCCAAATATAGAGCACGCTGCGGAAGAGGAGCAAGGTCAGTTTGGCAATTCGCCTAAGAGTCAACTCGCCGCCGGAATTGCTCGAACATGTCGGCGGCGAGAATGAGTTGCGGTTTCTAGTAATCTCTTGGCACCCTTTAAGGAACTGGGAAACAACGTGGGCACTTTTCATCTGCCTCTCCCATGCCTCGCAGCAAAGAGCATGGGCGAGGACCGAGGTGAGGGACAAGAATTAATTGCTATCGCATTTCCGCCTAGTCCTTGAGCGTGACTTTCTGCCTTTGCCTCAATGTCTCACAGTTGCAGCTGCGTACAGCATTGGGGTCTGTCGAAGATCGGAAGAG
>JAGQPR010000733.1 GCA_020426625.1 Planctomycetales bacterium | reverse complement strand
ACTGCTCGCGATATCCACCTGCCCGCTCAATAGCTGATTTCTTGGTGAGTACAGCCGACTGGAAAAACGCATTTGCTTGGCCACTTAGATGCCTCGATTCGATCTCCTCGCTGGCAAGTGGGCGTGGAATTGGGCCGATCGGATACGCGTCCGCCGTCATCGCATAACCCTGAGCACTTACCGCCGAGTAATTCTGCTGGCTGGAAAGGAGCTCAAGCTGTTGCTCGAGCCATCGCGGTGCAGCAATGTCATCTCCGTCGAGCCACGCAATGAGTTCCGTGTCAGCCAGTTGGACAAGCCGATTGCGCGCAGCCGATCGACCTTGGTTGGGTTGTGTATAGACTCGCAGGTTGGTGCAAGACTCTGCCAGCTTGCGAGCAACCGCCAACGAATTATCCGTCGAACCATCGTCGAGAACCACGATGGACACGGGGCCTTGATAGGTTTGGCATTGAGCACTTCGAACGGCATCGCGCAAATAGAATTCCAGATTAAATACGGGTATTACAACGGTAATAGCAGGATTGAGCGAGTTGGCTTTAATCGATTCGGGCATTTCCATCCCAATCTCCGTAAAGCACGTTTAACTCTGCTTTATAATGGTCACGAACGATTTCCATCGCTTCGTGGTCGTCGCGGTGTAGCCACAGGACGGGCATCGTCAAAGACCTCGCGTTGGTTGCGATTGCGATGAAGCCCAATGAACCCAGAATTGTTGCGCAGCGCAGGGCTAGATCAACACCATGAAGTTCGATCAGCAGCCTGGGTTTGGCTGTGCTCATCAATTGACGACCACCTTCGATAATCGCGACCTCTGCTCCTTCTGCATCGATCTTGATGAATTTCGGATGAGGCAGGTCGAGGCTATCGAGCGTGACGCATTCAACTTCGAATTCATCGAACGTGCGGTATTGAAGTTCGCTACGCTCCGTTTTGACGCCGCCATAGGACTCGAGGTACCCCATCGAATCGTCGCCGTTGCCGTGTAAATCGCAACGCATGCGCATTCGCCCCACTTCACCCGCCATGGCCACAGGACGCACCGTCAGATTTGGCAATGAAGAAATGGCGGCGGATTTGCGAATCCGATCAGCCAGGCTGGGAATTGGCTCGAACGTAATCACTCGACCAGACGATGCGGTTTTGGCAAAAACAATCGAATAGAATCCGTAGTGACCTCCGATGTCAAAGCAAACGCTGTCGGGAGGAATGACGTTCGTGGCAATATCAATGCAGCCACGTTCATAATTATTCGCAATGATACTTGTGGTCAAATCCGAAGGGACGGGCAGCAGCATTTGACAACCCGCAGCTGGTCCCACTGCGATTTTTACGGGTTCAATACGAACTTCTGGAGGAGCTGGAGTAACAAGCCGCCTTGCAAAGCCAACTATCGGTCGAGCCACTTCGCGAATGGAATTGCGAATCCTGTCTAGACGCTTTGTCATAAACTGTGCTTTAGTTGATTGTTTGTATGGTCGTTGAGTGCTTCATCCATGCTTAGTTTTGATGTAGTGGACGAGGCCCGCGAGTTCGATTGATTCATAAACCGTTTGGGATTCGCAGGCCTCGTCCACTACAACCACCCCCAGTAGCTAATGTGGTTGAAGCATTAGTATGGCCGATTGGGTATAGGAAATCCAACAGCCACCGTTGGTCGAGAGCGTGGCTTACTCTCGCACAAATCAAACACTACTCAGCTTGGCCCATGAGCTTGCCAGATCTCGAGCAGTTTGACCGCGTGCTCGACGGCGGCCTGCATTTGGTTGAGCGAAGCGAACTCAAGTACGCTATGGATATTGTGTTGTCCGACGGACAGATTGGGAGTTGGCAAACCCATCTCGCTGAATTGCGCACCGTCGGTACCGCCACGAATCGCCCCGATGTGATACGGTTGCGACAATTGCTCCCAAGCGCGAGTGGCGAAGTTGACAACTTGGGGCATTTTGCGAATGGCATCGGCCATGTTGCGGTACTGGCGCTGGCGCTCGATGTGAAACTTCAAGCCTGGTAGTTTGGCTTCGACTTGGGTTGTGGCGGCTTGCACCAACTTCGCGTAGTCGTCCAGTCGCCGTGTGTCGAAGTCACGCAGCAAGATTCTGGCTTCGGCAGTATGCACGCCGCCGCGCAGTTCGTACGGATGGAGAAAGCCCTCTTTGCCTTCGGTCGTTTCGGGAGTTAGTCGATCCGACGGTAGTTCAGCCAGTAACAGTGCGAGACCGCGCAAGGCATTGATCATGCGTCCTTTGCCGAGTGAAGGGTGGATGTTGTTGCCGATGGCGCGCACCAACAGTTGATCGGCGGAAAAATTCTCTGCTTCGACCTCTGCCTGGCCTCCACCATCGAGCGTATAGCCCACCAACGCTGCCGCTTTGTCGAGGTTTACGTGCTGTGCTCCACGACCAATCTCTTCATCACAAGTAAACAGCACACGCACTTCGC
>JAGQPR010000732.1 GCA_020426625.1 Planctomycetales bacterium | reverse complement strand
TGCCGCGATTGGAGTTCATGACCGAGAAGGTTTCGCGAGTGCATGGCGACAAAAACGAAAACCTTCATCGAATGCGAGACGCTTTCGTGGCGCTGAAGGCTGAGCTTGAGCCGCACATGATGAAAGAAGAACGAGTATTGTTTCCAATTGTGCGCCAGTTGGAAGCCTCGGCCGATCGCCCGCAACTCCACTGTGGAACCGTTGCCAACCCGATTCGACAAATGGAGCACGAGCATGATATTGCCGGTGAGGCATTGGCAATCCTAAGGGAATCAACGGATGGCTACACACCGCCCGACTGGGCGTGCAACACTTATCGAGCGATGTTGGAATCACTGGCTCAACTGGAGGCCGATATGCACCAACACATCCACAAGGAAAACAACGTGCTCTTCGTCAAAGTCCAATCGATTGAATGACTTCGGTTCGCTGTATCGGAAGTCAGGTTATCAACAACTCTGCTTGGAAAGTCCGAGCAGGTGGGGATGCCAGTCAATCTTCACGTGAGGATGGTCGGGACTTCCCGCCAGAAGCCAGCCATTGCTTCAAGTGTACCGCGAGATTCTCGCCGACTTGCTGTTCGTCACCAGATATTTTGTCGGCTCCCGCAATGACGAAATCGTCCTGAAACACCGCGTAGCGAGCGCGAACGATTGTGTGAACTTGCGGAGCATGACTACGAATGTGCGAGAGGACGGCAAGGGCCGATTTGTGGTGCGGAATTGTGATCACGACAACTTGACTTTCAGCCACTCGTGCGTGCTCAAGTACTTCGGTCTGTGTCGCATCGCCGACCTCAGCATGGAACCCCAACTGTTTTGCCTTCTGCACGCCAGCATGATTCAATTCTAAGACCGTCACGCGAATGGATCGATCGACTAAATCACGAGCCGCGATTTGCCCGGCTGGACCAAAGCCTACGATCACAACTTCTGGTGGTTCAGCCCCTTGGTGTGCTGTCGATTCCTGGACAATCGTGTCACCAATGCGCCCAGCTACCCAGTTACCAAAGCGAGGAGCCAGTGGAACCAGAATCGCACTCAAAAAGAATGACACGATGGCGGCCGATACAACTAAAGCGTAGGTTGATTCCGATACAACGCCACTGGCACGACCGATACTTCCAAGCACGAAAGCGAACTCACCAATTTGCGCCAGACAAAGCCCAGTTGCTACGGCCACACGCGTGCTTTGTCCAAGGGCAGCAAAGATCGCCCAAATGATCGCAAACTTTCCGATCGTGATGAGCGCCACTGCCGCAGCAACCAAAGGAACGTTCTTCATAATCCAAACTGGGTCCGCAACCATGCCTGCGGCACCAAAGAAGAGCGTCAACAAGATCACTTGCAACGGAGATACGTCCGCGCGAATTTGGGTCGCAAATGCGGAGTTGCCCAACAACATCCCAGCTACGAAGGCACCGAGCGCAGGTGAAATACCGACCGCGTGAGACGCCCAGGCTGCGCCGAGTCCGGTTACCACCGCAAAAATCACAGTCAGTTCGCGATTGCGATGCAGTGTCAACGTCCCAAGTGCTAACACAGCAATTTTATTTAGCAAGAGCAAGCCGATGACGAGTCCACCTGCCATAAGCATGAGCTTCGCCACATTCTTCGCGATGTCACCTGAATCCCCTTCTCCGCCGAGTATGGTGACAAGTAACGCGAGGGGAACCACGGCCATGTCCTGCGTCAACAACACACCGAGGCTATTATTCCCGTGTGGCATTTCGATTTCGCTACGTTCCATCAGTATCCGTAGGACAACCGCCGTACTGCTAAGCGCTACCATTGCACCGAGTGCAATCGATTCACGCACGGGCAATCCAAATAACGTTGCACCACCAAACCCTAACGAAATCGTTAGTCCAACCTGAGCAGCGCCACCAACAATCGGTTTCGCCCCAAGTTTCTTCAGTCGATTGATCGAAAACTCGAGTCCTAAACTGAACAGCAGTAGTGCAACGCCCAATTCAGCAATGGCTTCAATTTCGTGTTGACCACTAACAGCATGAATGCTTCCAGGTCCGCCAAGCAACATCCCGGCCAGCAAGTATCCAACGATAGGACTCTGGCCAAAACGCGAAAACACACCGCCAACAAGCAGCGAAGCTCCGAGCAGCACGACAACATCTCGCAGGATCGTCCAAAGTTCCAAAGTCGCACTCCTGGTGACACGGATGTCTATTTGCCATTCGAAAGAAACACAGTCGCCATTGACGATATGCCGTTTAAGACTCCAAATGTCAATCTAGATGACGACCAAATGTTGCACCATCTGGGTCGGTAGATTCGATTGCGTGAGACGACAACCGCAAGTAATGTCCAGACACTCCGCTGTCCATCGGGCCTCATTGCGGCACTGAAGCCATTGCAGCGGGGCGATCTCCTTCACTGCTGCGATTCAAGTATTTTCTGGTTCGACAACTAACGTGAGGCCGAAC
>JAGQPR010000731.1 GCA_020426625.1 Planctomycetales bacterium | reverse complement strand
AAGTTGGAGCTGTCTACCTCAAGCATGCCAAGGAACTGGTAGAGTCGCCGAGTAGTTCGGTGGAATCCGTTTCCAAGAAGCTAGTGGCTGCCGTGGAAAGCACGCTGGCAGGTGATACTGCATGGGTAGAAGTGCGGAAGAATATAAACGCTGACTTGCGTGCTAGGTGGCTGTCTAGCAACGACAAACGCTGGCTGTCGCGTTATTACGTGGCTATTGCTGCGGGATTGGGGGTGGCACAGTGAGCGACTTTGCGAAGCCAGGAGCCGACGAGGTACGCATTCCAGATTGGTTGACTCCTAATTCACTAGGTTGGACGGACGGAAGCCTGACACAGGAGGAAGCTTACGCTAGGGAGCAACGCGGAATTGAACAGCTACAAGCGGATTTGCCAGTACAGTTTTCCGAACGGGCTGCCACGCAAATGCTGGATGTGGTTGTGGAGCGTTGGAATAAGTTTCAGGAGGACAAGGGGCGCGGTTCTGGTTCGTGCGATATGACGTTGCTGGAGGATTTCGCATTCGGTCGAAACTACGCATGGGAGAATCAGTTCATCGGTTCGTGTTTTCCGCCTGGGACGTTAGTGCGAATGGGAGATGGTTCAAATAGGCCTATTGAAATGGTCAAGCTCTTTGACAGCGTGTTGACCGCTGAGGGAAATATCAAGCCAGTCACTGCAACGATGGGTCGTGAAGTTGACGAGGACATCTATTCAATCACTACTTGGGGGAACCCTGCTGTTCTCATGACTTCCGAACACCCAGTGCTTACGCAACGAGGGTATGTCAAGGCGAGCAGCGTACGGAGCAATGATTTTATCCGGTTGCCAGCGCGGTTAGCAGAGTCCGCGAACGTGCTCATGACAGGCGAACATATCACACTGAACTCGCAAATGCGACGAAGGGTGGCTTCGGGCGACACGGAATCACGCAAGCGAGTTTGTAGCATTGGAGAATCTGTTGGTGGCGCTGAGAGGACTGGTACGATTACGGTGTACCGAAAGGTTCCAGAGGTAATTGAATTAACGGAGGAGTTTGGGTGGCTAATCGGGGTGGCGTTAGCTGAGGGGGGAACCGATGGCAACAAGGTGGTGTTCACGTTTCATCCTAAAGAAGCTGATACTCTTGCCGAGCGAGTGGTTGTGGCATTCCGCGAGCTGTTCGGAATCGAAGCGTCGAAAACCATACAGTACCGCAATGGACCACGCAGACCTGACGGTTCCAGGAAGAGAGGTGACGCAAGGACATGCAAGGTGTCGGTGCATTCCGTCGCATGGGCTAGCTTGTTTGATAGCTTGATTGGCAAACGCCCCGAAGGAAAGAGGCTTCATAGCGATATTTGTGGAGGAAGTAAAGAGTTTTTGATGGCGGTGATTCGTGGCTGGCTCGACGGAGATGGACATAGGGACGGAGAGCGAGAGCAGGGTGTCACGGTGTCTAAGCAGCTGGCACACAACATGGTCTCCATTGGAGTCGCCTGCGGAATGCGGGTTCGCATGAGCGCGTCTCGTCCAGCGTTATCGCACGGAGTGAAGTCGCGACAGACGCGGTACGATGTAGTATTTGGCGTCAATACGGAGAAGAAGCTAAAGGGGGCCGCTACATACTCGAAGTTCGACGAAAGTGGAGTATGGAGGAAGGTGCGGGCGATTGAGCAAGTTCCATACAAGGGGCGAGTTTTCAATCTTGAGGTGGAAGGTGATAACTCCTACGTTGCCGATGGACTTGGCGTGCATAACTGCGTTATTTCGAACACATTCCGTGGCTGGGTTAAGCGCTGCATCTATCAGATAGCACTGTGCGGGCAGGGCGTCGAGTATCTCGGTCGGGATGAATTCGGACCAGAATCTATTGCACCTTACGCGCCGTGGTCCTACGGGATGATGCGTCGACGCGGCGGGTTGCGTGGCGGTGACGGTGGTTTCTGTGAACCGATGGGTGCTAGTCTCTTGAAAGACGGCATTTTGCCTTGCAGTAGTCCATTGCTGGCAGCGTTGCTGAATCGAATCGGTAGCAATCAAGATGTTGATTTTCCTGAACCGCGAAACAACGCGGTGTATCGAGATTTCGGCAACTGGAATTACTTGGATGAACTGGCACCTGATGCCTGCTGCCCGTTGGTCGATACAGACAACGTTCGCAATCTGGATCAGCACGTAAAGCATGCCCAGGCGTACAAGCCAATGTTCCAGTGCTCAGGGATAGCTGTTGCCAAAGCTGGGACTCACCGAGATGGATTCACGATCCACAAGCGTGATACCCGGAATTCATGGGCTCACAACATGGGCTGGCATGGATTCTTCATTGCCTCTGATGGCCAGCGATTCCATCGTTTGTCTAACGAATCGTGGGGCGATGAAGTAATTTACAACATCCCTGACGACGAGCTGGCAGATTGGTATCGCCGCAGAAACGTCAGCGTAATGACGATTGGAGAAATTCAGCT
>JAGQPR010000730.1 GCA_020426625.1 Planctomycetales bacterium | reverse complement strand
CCAAACGGCCCGATTACGTCGGACTGATCTTGCGGGTGCCCAAACAAAGTGTCGCTCTCGGGAGTATCTTGGAGCTAGGAAACGACCGCTCGCTAGACGGCAGTCGTGCTGGAGCATGGGACTTTATCCGCATCCAATTCCAAACCCTCGCCGACCTCCAGCGGGGCGACCTCCAGGCCCTCTTAACCCGCGTCTCCCGCGAACCCTAACACCCCCTCCCCCAGGGGCCCCCATACCGGTGTCTGACACCATATAACTCCGCTGGGGGGGCGCATAGCGGTGTCTGACACGAATGGCACTACACCCTTATGACGTAAGCAGTTGCGCAAAATAGGATGCGTGGCCTGATGCGGCGGGATGCGCGCACCTTGTGCACAGGCAACCGGCGAGGACAAAAAAAATGTCGAGGCTCGGGATGCTTGGTGGCCCGTCCTATTCGTCGCGAACGGCGAGACGTATCACCATTGTTTGTCGAATAAAAAGGCACTAAACTAATCTTGGTATGTGCCGCGGCCTTGGTGTAAATTGGAACGCGGTAACGAATGGGAGCGTCCTTGGTAGTCGAAAGATTTGCAAGGAGGCTCCCATGTTTTTTTCAGGAGCGCATACGTTACCGTATCGGTTCCAATTGACTCTGGATTCGGTGCAGCAATCGGACAGTCTTCCTTTTACGGACACTTTGAGTCAAGATCAGATTCAAGCGGTCTGTGTTCGGCACAACGTGCCGATTCGCGACAACGAGGATCAGATTTATGATCCATCGACGACTCTGTGGGGTTTTCTCTCCCAGGTGATCCATCGGAAGGAGCAGCGGGCGTGCCTAGCCGCCGTGATTCGGATTGGCAAGATGCTTTTGGTGTTGTGCGGGCGATTCATTTGCATGAACAATTCGGGTGCCTACTGCCGGGCGCGTAAAGAATTGCCTACGGGAGTGGTCGTCGATCTCACCAAGGAGTTGGCCGCGGATTGCAGCGAGGGCTGCCCCAAGGACTGGCTGTGGTTTGGCCGACAAATCGAGTGCCTCGATGGTACGACGGTCACGATGCCGGATACCGCTGCCAATCAGGAAGCTTATCCTCAGTTACCAGGCCAAAAAGAAGGCCTCGGGTTTCCGATTGCGCGATTGGTTGCTGTTTTCTCGTTGGCGACCGGAATGCTGAAGAACTTGGCGATGGGACCGTACCAAGGCAAGCAGACCGGAGAGACCGCGTTGTTGCGGACGATCATGGATGGATTTCGCGCGAACAGCATTGTGCTGATGGATAAGCTGTTTTCCAACTATTGGACGATCGCGGACTTTCTTGCGCGGCAGGTTGATGTGGTGACCTTGCATCATGCTTCCCGGACGCTCGATCTGAGCAATGCTACTCGGTTGGGCCCGAACGACTGCGTGATCACGTGGTTTCGTCCTGGCCGTCCGAAGTGGATGGATCAAGCCATCTACGAGTTGATACCCAAAACTCTGGTGTTACGAATCATTCAAGGGCAAATCCGCAAACCGGGGTTTCGTGTCGAGACGGTGACGATTGTTACCACTTTATTGAACGCGACCAAGTATCGCAGTGACGATGTGATCTCACTCTATCGACAACGTTGGAACGTAGAACTTAATATCCGAGCGATCAAGGTCCAAATGGGGATGGATGATCTCCGCTGTCAAACTCCCGATATGGTCCAGAAGGAAATCTGGACTTGCATGCTGGCGTATAACCTGATTCGGTTGAAACTGCTTCAGGCAGCCCAGAAAAAAGGAGTGCCACCCTTGAGTCTGAGCTTTACCTACGGTCTACAGACGGTAGTGGCGGACTGGATGTTGGTATTTGCCGTAAGTCCGGAATTGCAGGAGCGACTGTATGAAGCGGATCTGAAAGGCATCGGAAAACGTCAGGTAGGGAATCGTCCCGATCGAATTGAACCTCGGGCTGTCAAGCGGCGTCCGAAGCCGACTCCCCTCTTGACGATGCCTCGCGCGGAGGCTCGTTCTCTGCAAATCGCCACGGGTGTCGACCCCTTCAAGAAACAGAAATAGTCACGCACCTACCGTCACCGCCACGATTTTCAGGAGATTTTCGCGTTCGCTTCCACCACGGTATCGATCACCACACCCAGCGTCCGGCGAGGCGAACACTCGGGTGCGATCAGCGTACGCGCTGAACCCCCGCGTTCGAATCCCCTGTCCTAGACGACGAACACCAAACCCACCAGGGGCGGGCGCCCCAATCGTACCGCCAAGCAGGTGTGGCTAAAATTCACCTAAAGTCTTTCGACGCAAGGGTGTAGTGCCATTCGTGTCTGACACCGCTCAGAGGCCCCCCGTTGGGGTTAGCGAATCTCCTTCGCGGGGAGCTCGGTGCCGATCCCTTCGTCGAGCGGCATCGTGTCTTCGTCGATGCCGACTTCGCGCATCAGGCCGCTGAGCTGTTGCTGTAGGTCGGCAACAACATTG
>JAGQPR010000072.1 GCA_020426625.1 Planctomycetales bacterium | reverse complement strand
TGTGGAACTGAATTTCCAATTCTTGACACTAGTCGAGCGGAATCAGATGTGAGGCCGGAAGAATTTCGGGAAAGTGAAAGCACCGTCCGCGACAAGACACTTCCACGTTTGAACGATCAATTTCACTCACAGTAAACACCCAAGTTATTTTTCGTCAGTTCCTTAGCTTAGTCACAAGGGAAGAGTCGACATTTCTAGGCTGGATAGCTCAGACGCAGAGCGCAGTTATTCGGCTTCCTACCTTAGCCGAGTCGTTCTCGACAACTGCCATGGTTACGATTCAACTACACGGCAAGAGGCTAGGAGAATCCCAAATTAGTCTCCAAAGAACCGCACTCCCTTGACTGCTGTGTCCGCAACAATCCCTGTGTCCGCAACACTCCTCTGCAAGCGATGCGGTAATGATTGCAAAGACAAATTCTACCTGAATTTGATTCTTGTAATACCAACTAAAGTTGCAATTGCTTTTTCGTCGTCCTTGTTGATTTCAGTCGGCAATAGACCACCACGCATCAACACCTTACCTCTTCGCCAACGCGTAGCATACCAGTGCCCATTCTTATCCTGAATGACCTCATCGATTTGCATCACCGTAATAGATCCATCCTGCTCGACAAATTCCTTCCGCCTAACAATGGAGTCCCGATTCGGATCAATCCAGACGCTCTGATTCTTTCCGCGAAGTTCAACGGTACCTTGCAATTCTGCTAGTCGCGAAGGCATAGAAGCGATGCTATCGCTATCCAAACTGTATGGGCTGTAACAGAGTTTGTGAGGACAATCGAATTCGTTGAGTGAAAGTACATTGAAGTCGAGTTTCTCAACTTCATCGAGCCACCATTCTCCTTCGTGAATGACTCCTGTGGGCTCTTCTGAATCCGAAAAATAGACTTTATTGGCAAGTGCCAGGACTTGGTCTAGGTCGGCAGTCTCACTTTGTGCATTACCATTGGTGAAACGATATCGCCATGCCTCGTTGATCCACCGACCTTCAAGCCCAGCTAGTACTCTGATTTCAATTGCTTCGTAATCTTCGCAATCTACAGTAGGTGGGCCTTGAACGTACTGTGCAAGATCTCGAACGTCTGTGACTGGCGTTTCCGTGGCAACTCCAAGCGAATAAACATCCATTGGACCGCTCTCTGGATAGTCGATTGCAAATGTTGCATTACCTGAACGCATCTGCAAAGGTTTCTTCGAGCGCTTTTCGACACGAACAGTCACGGTATTCTCGGCCACGTTGGCTGCATGTTGGAGATCAAATGTGAAATCAAGGTAATCGACACCATTCTCAGAGAATTGCGTCGTTGTGGTTTGTTTGACCAAGCCAGCATGCTCTTTAGAGGCAAGTTCCACATCAAGCAATGCCATCAGGTCAAACAAATAGTTAATTTGATGCTCGTCTGTAACAGTCAGTTTTGAGAGCACGATGCGATTGTCGTCTGAACTAACTTTGTATTGATCACCCTTTGCAATATCGACCCACGCAGTTTGATAACGCGACTTAATCGCAGCCATGGAGCGATCACCACGGAACCACATCACAGTTTGTTGGTTCTCACCCTCCGTTTGCTCAGTAATACGAATCCAAGGCTCTTTGGCAAGGTTCTCGATTACCTGCGCCCAAGCTCGCTTGCTTGAGAAAAGCACGGAAGAAAGAGAAACCGTTAACAACAAGATGGCAGCGACTGCGACCATCCATTGATAGCCGTATACCCGTAGTGTATTTCCCCGGGACTTGCCGTCTGATTCAGTTTCGCAGTCAACAAGCAGCATGGCCTTTTCACCGTCGGCTTCGTTTAGTTTTGTTGCATTGGCTAGCGCTCTTGCGATGGAGTCATTTGGTGCGGCTTCAGAACGCATCCTAGTGAGTGTCGAGTGCAGCCCCGCGTCAAACTCCCAATTGATCCCATCATGCTCTTGATTGTGGATGGTCATTTGTGGTTCTCCTTGGGTGACTTGTCAACGAGTTGTCGCAGCCTGGCTCTCGCTTTATGGAGTGATACTCGAACTGCGTTAGTCGAGATATGAAGTGTCTTGGCTATTTCTAAGTGAGTGAGTTCATCGAGATGCGCCAGGCAGAACACAGCTGCCTGCTGCTCTGGTAGCTCTGCGATAGCCACGCGAACCAGACTGGACTCTTCTGCTTCGATAATCCCAGCCTCTGGTCCGGTCGACTTATCAAGTAACTGAATGCAGTCTAATGAAGTTGATGATCTTCGACGTCTCAATTGATCGAGGGCACGAAATGTAACCATACGAGTTAGAAACGTTCGCCAATGCGTAACCTTATCAGTCAGATACAGCTTGTGAGCTTCGATGAAGACCTCCTGCACACAGTCTTCGCAGTCTTCCGCGTGGCGCAGGATTTTCCATGCAGATCGATAAATGGGTGGGCCATGTTCACGAACAATCTCTTCCCAACTTGGCATTGCATCTTCCTCTCTAGAGCAGCACTCAAGATAGTCGTGTTGAGGACGAGAAACATTTCCCAGTTTCCACCGAGTTTTTAAACTTTCCCGATGAACCGTCCCGTTCACGACAAACCACTGGACCTTCTCTGCTCCAGTTGAAATTTTGTGGTGCGGTTTCGGGTCACAACCCACAAATCTACAAGGCTTGCATATGCTTTGGTCGCAGAATCGAGTTCGCCTTTCGTACTTGAGCTCATATTCATTTCCGCTAGCTCCACGCAGTCGTGTAAGCCGTTCTGAGCTAATCGTCGACTACCTGAAATCCGGTGATACAGCGGAGATTGCGGCGAACTTCAGGTTTGACGGCATGGTTTGGGATACCTGTCAGGTGCAGGTCCATGGACATGGTTTTGGGAACGACATCCTTCGCAGTGTTAACCAGCGAATAGATGTCTACTGAATAGTTTCTGAGCTTCAATCGCCCAGAAGATGATTGTACTCACCGCGATGCACAGAATGAGCTGGTCCAATGGCAGTGCGGCCGTACCGAATACTGCTTGAAGCGGCGGCCAATAAACAACCAACAATTGTAATGCAAACGTCAAAGCCACTGATCCGAGCAACGCTGGATTGGAGAACACGCCGATACGGAACAGGGAATCTCGGAACGAACGGATGGCGAGCGCGTTTCCCATTTGCGTGAATGTTAGCACTGTAAACACTATCGTTCGCCAATGTGCGTCGGTCGCTCCCCTAGACCAGCTCAGATATCCCAAGATCAATGACACAATCCCCATCAACAGGCCGATCCAACCGATGTCACGAATCATACTGCGATCAATAATAGGCTCGTCAGTTGGATAGGGAGGGCGAATCATCGTGTCGCGTTCCGCCTTTTCGAGGGCCAAGGCTAGTCCCGGCAAGCCATCGGTAACCAAGTTGATCCATAGAATTTGAAGTGGTAACAGGGGCAATGGCATGCCCAGTAGCGGTCCAAGCACCATCACCCAGATCTCGCCAGCATTGCTGGTCATGGTGTATTTCACAAACTTGCGGATGTTGTCGTATGCGATTCTTCCTTCCTCGATGGCATTGACAATCGTCGCAAAATTGTCATCCAAGAGTATCATTTGCGATGACTCTTTGGCGACATCCGTACCCGCGATTCCCATTGCAACACCAATGTGCGCTTGTTTCAGTGCGGGGGCGTCGTTGACCCCATCTCCAGTCATTGCCACGATATGTCCGCTGTCCTGCAATGCTTGAACCAGTTGCAGTTTGTGCTTGGGGGCAACACGCGCATACACCGATGTCGATTCGATGGTCTTCGTCAGCTGTTTATCGTCGATGCCATCCAGGTCCTGGCCGGTCAACACCGTTTCGTCTCCCGCAATGCTTAGGGTCGATGCAATGTGGCGGGCAGTCAACGGATGATCGCCAGTGATCATCAGCGGGCGGATACCGGCCGAACGACATCGTGCGACGGCTTCTGCAACCTCGCGGCGCGGCGGATCGATCATTGCCAGCATTCCCAGGAAGACTAGCTCTGTCTCCATCGTTTCGTCGCTCGGCAATGGCTGGCTTTCATCTAACAAGCGCAGTGCTACCCCCAAAACCCTCATGCCGTCGCCGGCGAGCGTTTCGTGGCTAGCAACAATGCGTACGCGCTGTTCTGGATTGAGTTCGCGGGCGTTGTCGTGTTCCCACACTCGAGTGCAGGCAGAGAGGATATTATCGACTGCTCCTTTGGTGAACACTACGCGCAGCGTGCCGGAATTACCCAAGACATGAACCAACTTGCGAATCGTTTCACTGGCCTCCGCAAGGTTATCAGTCTGCAAACGATGCACGGTCGACATCCGCTTGCGCTCGGAATCAAAGGGAACCTCTGCGATTCGAGGAAAGACGATCTGCAAGCGATGCGGCGGCAACCCCAATTCTGCCGCAGCGACAGCCAAGGCACCTTCGGTTGGGTCCCCAATCGCGTGAAAACGTTGTTCTTTGGCATCGAATTCCACCTCGGCATCATTGCACAGTCCTGCTCCCGCCAACATTAGAGCCAGCGACGAATTTCCGGCTACTTGTACTTGAAATTCTCGCATTAATGTCGAGGGCAAAAGGTCATCTGTGAACTCGCCAGATGTGGGTTTCCCTTGCTCAACAGAACCAGAAAGGTCAACCCGATGTCCAGCCACATCCAAGATGGTAACCCTCATCCGGTTTTCAGTGAGCGTACCTGTCTTGTCCGAACAAATCACGGTAACTGACCCAAGTGTCTCGACAGCAGGCAACTTTCGGATCAAGGCGTTGCGCCGAAACATGCGCCGCGCGCCTAGAGCCAATGCCACGGTGGCCACCGCTGGCAAGCCTTCAGGCACCACTGCGACGGCCAGGCTGAGAGAAGTCATCAACATCAACCGTGGATTTTCACCGCGCATCACACCGATGATGAACACGATAGCCACGATGCCAACCGCAATCAAAGCTAGCGTACGGCCCAGTTGAGCCAGTCGGCGCTGAAGTGGTGTTGGCTCGGGTTCGACCACTTGAAGCGACTTGGCAATCTTACCCAGCTCGGTATTCATCCCAGTCGCGGTAACGACTGCTTGCCCATGCCCATAGGTAACGATTGTTCCCATGTACGCAATGTTAGTTCGGTCTCCAAGTGCAAGGGATTCGGAAGCCAGCGGCGCGACCTGCTTCGCAACCGCCTCGGACTCGCCAGTCAGCGCAGATTCCTGAATCTTCAGATTAACCGACTCCAGCAATCGGCAATCGGCTGGCACGTAGTTCCCAACTTCAATCAACACAATATCGCCAGGCACGAGGTCGCTGGCCGAAACCTCGCGGATGTTACCGTCACGGCGCACTCGGACCGTTGGAACCGCCAGTTTTTTAAGTGCTGCGAGCGCGCGCTCGGCACGATAGTCTTGTGCAAAACCAAGTGCAGCGTTCAAGGCGACAATAGCCAAGATTACTATCGCATCGGTGGTTTCTTGCAAAAGTAACGATACAACGGCAGCGAGTAGCAGCATGACTACCATCGCTCCGCTAAGCTGCTCCCAGAAGATTTTCCATGGCCCGCGTCCACGTGTTGCGACCAGCTCGTTCTTACCGTATTGGGTATGACGGCCTACAACTTCCGATGAATCGAGGCCAGCGAAGCGATCCGATTTGAGATGCAACAAGGCTTCTGCGGCGGTGGCACGATGCCATTCGAGCATGTTGAACTCTCCGTCTTGTCGAGTTTTGGTAACTGCATCGCCAGGAGAACGATTGCTTGGGCGGCATCTCGAGAAGTCTGTTCTTGCCAATCAAACCAATATTCTAGAATGCCAGGCAGCATGGACGGAAACCCAATATGGGCACAGCCTGACACGGACGACTGATACTGTCGGTGCAGCGAACGCCTTTACAAGCAATTCTGCCAAGTGCTGCGACCCGCGTAGCAGGTTAATTGGGGCCGCGTACAGGGCTGGCAACAGCGAGAATTGACTGAGCGGAATTCACTCAATGTTGGTGTTTTGTTTCGAAACCAGCCCGCGTGAGATAATCCTGCCAAGCGTGCGCGGCTTCATGATTCGGAAAATCGACACTACGCCATTCCGGACAGAATACTTGTATGTCTGTGTGGCCAGAGTGCTGCGACTTCTTAGTTTCGCATCCAAGGGCTTGATAAATAACAAGCGCTTCGGCAGCTTCATGAGGTTGCTGTATATGCTGTGCTTTCCATGTTGCTAATCGGTATTGTACCGCCTCACCAGCAGCCTTCTGCGGTTCGTTCGCTTTGACAGCAGTAGAACGCAGTACTTCAAATCCAGAACTCTTCAACCAGTTGATCCAGCCGCGGGCTTGTTCCTCGGATTCCAAGGCCAGCAACTTCCACAACACTGTTTGCGTTTGGATATCTTGATGACCTGAATGCTCGTTGACCTTTACTTCACAACCCAACATCTTCAGCGCCGCGATGTGCTCCTTGGCTTTGGCAGCATCATTGATGTGTGCGGTATGCCAGCTCTTGATACGGAACCCGATTAGCACTTTCGCGGAACTGTTTGACTGCGCCTGCTCTGTGCTTGTAGCTGTATCCTGCCCAGTCGCTGAGCTGATCACCTGGGTGAGCAAAAAAAACACTGCCAACAGTAGGTAACGCATGAGATTTACTTTCGAAACACAGAATTCTTGAACAGCTTCAGACCAGTTGCCAACTGACAATTTGTTGTCCGACCCAGCTGATCTAGGAATAACGCACCAGAGTCTAAAGGGCAAGTTCAGATCGCTTCTGGCCCAGGGCAAATCAGCGACAGATTATCTAGAATCCACGACTTTGGGACTTTTGTTCCGATGCGGTCCCGCCAAACAGTTTCATTGGCAACTGGAAGATATCGAAATCGAGTTGTGGCAATACACTTGGCTGCGTCGGAAACTTGGTGGAATCGATTGGCGGCATGTCGAGTTTGATGTTTCCCACCACGGACAAGCTGTCATCCTGTTGAGTGACGTGGATCTTGGCACCGCGAAACCACTGAATCCAGGGCGCGGAGTAATCCTCTGGCGGTGCGTAGCGACCATCGGATTGGAGGACGCCTTTGGACCAAGCGGTGCTGGTCCACCAACTGTTATCACCGCTGTACTGGATTTCGTAGGCCCCCCCCAGAGGGCACTGCAGTTTTACGTCAAGAATGGATTGCGTCACTTGCATGCACGACTCCTGCGGTACTTTCAACTGCTGATGCACTGTATCCAGTAATTGTGTGTTCGCGTGGGAGGCCTGCCAGCCGCGTTGATACCAGAGGCGGTTGATCCACTGGGCCAGCAAGGTGCCGTCCAGACTTGCTACTTGCAATCGTGCCTGAGCAACATCGGCAGATTGCACGGGAGCTAATTGGGGAATCGCCTCTTCGATAATTGAGCGATCAAAGGAAAGCACACTAAAGTCTCCTGCTTCCCAGCGCCACAGCCCGGCCAGCATGCGCGTGAAACCAGCTGCATCCGGTCTAGCAATTCCCAAGCCAAGAGGCAGTTTTTCGACAATTCCCGGTTTAGGCCAGGCACCCAAGTACGCAGGTGTAGCCTGCAGCGCCTGCAACGTCTTAATCAATCCTTTGGTTTCTTCCGCGTCGGGGGGCAACATATCTTTGACGCCAGCGAATAGATAGTAGTCTGCATTGGCTTGGGCCAACCCTGCGTCACCGCGAACATGCAATTGAATCGAAGCTTTATCGCTGGCTGGCTGATGGATTTCGATAGGCGTTGGAGCAGCCAATTGCTTGCCGATCCACCCGTATTTTTCGGGTTCAAATGGCGCCAAGTAGCCTTCGATGGCAATGGTCTCCGCGGTTTCTCCCGGTGTCTGAAATCGTCGCAGACCGATCAGGATTGGATCCATATGTCGCCATTTTTCGACGTAGTATTTCGATACGGCAGCGTATCTCTCAGCTTCAAAACGCGACGTGGCCACGAGTTGTACATCGGCAATTGGAAGAAAGCTACCGCGCGCTCCGCGAAGCGAATCGACCCACTCGTCCCCGATCCGGATGACTCTCGCACCGTCAACGCGCTCGTCAAAACCCGGTGGCAAGAATCCGAATTGCTCTAAGGCTGCCAAGTCCATTGCTGGATGTCCCTCAGCATCCGCGGCTCGCGAGGCGACCTCTGCAATCTCCAGATGTGCGATCGCCTCCAACCTTCGGCTCAATTCGATTTGGTATTGAGGACTAACCAGGCGATGGAAGAATTGTGGTGACAGATACGCGAAAATACTGTAGTCTTGGCTATCAGGCATCCAGGTGCGAGCCAACTGGAATTCGGGGATCGTTGACAGCGCGCGATCTCCGTCTGCCACCTGAAGAAATCGCGTTGCCAGATGCTGACTGGTTGTGATGAACAGATAGTCTCCGTCTCGGACCATAAATGATCGAACGCGGTTGTCCGGTGTGCTAAGCAGAGAAACGTTTCGGCCTGCAATGGTTAGTTGGGACAAGCTAGCGTCAGTAGTTCCAGAGGCCACCGACTTTCGGTCTGAGTCAATGGAAGAAGCCAAGAGGCCTACGTTGGCTGCGTGAAAGATGACGCCGAGACTGGCTCCTTCCTTGAGGTAGAGGTCACTGCCAACAACTGCCATGTCGCGAATGACCCGGTCACCAAATAATTTGGCGAGTGTCGTCATCTTGGCTGCCAACATCCGCTCCATCCGCGCTGACGCCTCGTGATTGAAACCTCGCATCAACACGGCTTGGCCAATGTCTCCACCAAAGCGTTCCGAGAAATCTTGAAACCAAACATAATTTTGGAACGAACCGAATCGCAAGTAAAAGCACTCTGGGGGAACGCGAGTAGCGATCGATTCGATGGCAACTTGGTGCTGGATCACCGGGACTTGGCTTTGATTCCAAACGGGGGCATCGGGAAGAGGATATTCTTCCTCTCCCTGCGACTGGCCAGGATTCACCAACACGTTTTCTAGCGTCTGTTCGCGAAGACTTTCTATGCCCGCCAGCAACGACAATGTCTTTAGCATTTCCGATTGTGGCTTATCGTTCGGATCGGGTGGATCAAGATCCGCCGTGGGAAAACCCATTCTTCGCGCAAGCATCGAAAGCAGATAGCGATGCACTAGTTTGGGGCAATCCGATTCTGCCGTATCTTCGCGGGCACGCTCGACATACATCCTCCACCAGTTTGTGGCAGCGCGAGAGTGGGCCGCGGGCGCGTGTGGGGTGACCTTCAATCGCAGCCTTTGGTTGATGTCGCCTGACAAACGCAACTCAAGAGGTTGGTTGCCGCGAAACAACGCGGCTACCGTGATGGCAACTGGCATTTGTCGTTTTTCCGGCTCACCGCGCAACGCATTGCGCACCCGATCGATCAATCCACCTGGACGTCGCACATCGCGCCGAGGCTGGTTGTCAACGACTACTTCGACTGTCTTGACGCTAACAACGGGATAAAACACGCGGTCGTCCGCGTCGCTAACTAGAATTCGCGGCAGAGTTCCGTCCTGGCCGGGTTGAAGTGGAATCTCGGTCACCAAGACGCCAAAAGGCTCCCCAGAGATCGCTTCGTAGCGATTGCTCTGTGCTTCAGCCACATTCCCGCGATCGCGGGAATCCTGCCCGATGACTCCAGGTGCTTGAGGGACGATAAGAATGCCCAGCACGGTCCAGAAAGGTAACGAGGGCACGCAAATCGTCGGTCCAGGGGCATTCCCAAAGCAACTACAAAAACAATTCAAAACGGCTGCCTTCGTTCTTGCTACAGTTCGCGGATTGCAAACACGCCAGCGGTCGATCCCCGTCCGCTTGCTAGGGAAGCACTGACTATCTTCCGGAAAGCACTGACTAGTTGCACAGTGCCACTTTCGATGAAGATCCTGGCAAATCATTGATTAGCTGTCTCTATAGGAGTTTTCGGAGAAACGACGCAACCCTTCGAAAACCGTGGCTAACGCCCACACGGCTGATCGAAAGTAGTCTCTATCGTACTTCTTGCGCTGAACTGCAGCCGTAAAGTCTAGCCGCCTGCGACTCCAGGCGGTCCAAATCAGAATCCGTGGAGCCAGCAAGACATTGGTTGCCGTATTGCAAGAAGCGTCTCAACGCCACCGCTTCAGTAACTGAAACGCCGCGATTTGCAGGCAAAACACCATCTCTACCCCTCACCTTCGCCAGCGGCTGGCTGTTTCTGCTGCAGAAGGAGCTTCAAAGGGAGAATTTTACCCCCGATGAGCAATTTTCATAAGCAGTCTCTGCAACGGTTCACAATGCAAAGGGGCACCGCTAGTACGGCTGGCCATCCGATGGTTCGCGGAAAGACAACCTAATACCGGCGGCGGCGCGAATCGAAGTAGTTCACTACCATCAAGGCTATAGCCACCATAAATAGATAGACACTTGGCAGGGCCAACGGCAAAACGACTGCAGAAATCAGAGCCAAGGCTAGCCAGTAAATCCATGGGTGTTGAGCGGCCACTTGCTGGAAATACGCCAATCCTCGAGGTACGAAAAAGAACCCAAGACCTCCTAGCGTAAGCATCATGGCGCTTGTCATTAACTTCGGTAGCCAGGCTGATTGGTCCGTTTCGGCCAGGATGGTCAATTCAGACTCACTTGTGTAAAAAACTACCGATGAGTCGAATGACTGACGATTTTGTGAGCTGCCGTATCCAAACAGATTTGGCGAAATCGATGTAACGATTCCATGCCGTGCGTCATCACTGGCCCCAAGTCGATTACAGATCGACTCCCATAGGACGCTTACGGGAATGTACCTTTCCTCATCTGCGCTCAAATCACTAGACAATGAACGGGGTGCTGCAACACTTACCTCTGGGTTGATACCCATTGCTGTTGGGTGCCATATGGATAACCAATCTTCCATTTCCGGACCAGACAAAGTTGATAGCGTTGCCACCGAGGCGTTCAAGACTTCAGCCCACTTGTTCGCCAAAGGATCAATGACCGGTTGCAACTTGTTGGACTGACCGAGCGAGTAGCCAGCTACTCTCACGTCGACCAGTCGGGAATGATTGTCAGTGGCAAAGTCGACTTGCGGACAGGCGATCGAGCCCTTGGCAGCACTGATTCTCCAACGCAGAAACAGTTGCACATTGAGGGGCAAGTAATTCGGCCGATTGACGATGCTGATCTTGTTATCGTCCCGCCGCCAGTCCACCGAACGACCGTCAAGTTCAACGCCCAGCACCTGGCATTCTGGTGCAACCAGGAATTCGGTGCTCATGCTTCCATTAGGTTCTACCCAATATTGAGCTACTCCCGAAACATTGCCACTTTCGACCGCTGAAACCACCAGCTTTTCATAGCGCAATTCAGGTTGAGCCCCAGTGATACCTTCCGTTTTCCAGGCAGCTTGCTTCATTCCGTCTGAGAGTTCAAAGAAATCGTATTGTTCCCAAAGTTCGTCGGTAACATGAGTTTTCCATTCGCTTTCCTTCTGTCTACCGACTCTTAACCACTGCACACGCTGTTGATCGATAATCTTGGGCAGTGCAATAATCTTCGTGGCTTCTTCGGGCGCCAACACGCTCAACTCAGGGATCGTAACCATCTTGCCACTTGGTGAGTTTTCAAGTGGGAACGTGAGGCTAATACTGACGATGTCGTTGACTGGAGGCGGTGGCACAATGCAAAGACTCAACCGAGAAGAGTCACCGGTGGGAACGATACGCCAAGAAACAGGCCCTACATTAATCGACTCACGCAAGTCACCCGGTATCTGCACGCAAACCATGTCGATGGGCTTAGTAACCTCAGTCCAACGCGCTGTAAAAGTTGCCGTCCACCCCGCATCTGTGCGATCGTACCGCAGCACAGTCAACGGAGAGTTGGTGGCTTGGACGCGAGTTAACTGAAACTTGGCTGGTAGAGTTACGGAAGCATTGCCCAACGCTGGATTCAATACAGCTTCGCCAACGGCAGATTCCAGATGCTGCAGCAGCTCGCTTCGCAACAAAGAAACCGGCTGATCAAAGGTGACGACATCGCTCGATATTTGGCAATTCAATCCAACGCTTCTTACGACGCGATATCGCGAACGATCCACCGTCCGTCCAATGGGCAACACCTGGGGAAAGTCTGTCAGAGTACCCAAGCGAATCCGGCGTTCCAACTCTAGTTCAAGCGAGTGTTTTCCCGTTCTTTGCTCATTGACATGCACGGTCAATATTTTGGTGGGGTCACCTAGGCCAACGCGATATTTAACGGGTTTGGCATCGAGCAATACTCGCGACACGGCGAATTCCTTTTGGAATTCAAACTCCAGGGGAGTTGTAGGACTGAGGTCAAATTGAACTCGGTAATTGACCACCATGGAAGCCAGACCCAAATGAACCGTGGTTTCCGCAGTGGTAGCCTCGGTCTGTTCCGGCTGCGTCTCGCGGAGCAAAGCGGTGACGCTTCCCTGCGGAACTCGAAAACGAGTCCTGACATTTGTCGACAGAAGCAGGTCCCCCCATTTCGACTCCGTGTCGTCGGTAAGCACCTGCCAGTAGTCTACATTTTCATGGTGCCATTTTGCATTTGGATCATTGGTCCAAGTGAATACTCGCTCTGACTGGTTTGCGCCCTGAAGTGACAAAAAGGGAATTCGCAAGACGGAAGCGCTGTGATCTGCTTTTGGCACCAGCAGAACCTGAATTGAGTACCTCTCTTGCTCTGCATTCGCGTTCAAACGCAGCGAGTAAATATCGGTGGTCCCGAGGCCCTGGGAATTGACGGAATCCAAGTTTGCATCTCCCCATGATGTTCCCACAGGTCGCCAAGCCGAATCGCAAGCCATCTTTATTTCCTGGTTCGCACTGGCTTCGACCGTGATTGAACATGCTGAAATCAACTCGGGTCCGCTGGCATGAATCCAAGTTTCATTGGAAAGGATTCGCGGCATTTTCTGCCCAGTCGTCAGCTCTTCGGCAACTGGCCAACGGACATCGATGTATTCCACTGGACCGATTCGGGACTGCCAACCTGCCATCGATTTCTGAGTCAAGCCGATTGAATCGACCTCAAAGCTCTGCTGCCCATCGGACATTATTCGCAATGTAGCGTTGGGTAAAGGCGGAACGGCGAAACGAATACTGCGGTAGGCCCCATTCTCCGTCGACGGGATCTCATCAAAGCGAAGGGCCAGTTTGAACGTTCCTGCGGACTCGCTCCTAAACAAAATCGAGTTTCGAGCGAAGTCCTGGACTAGCCGACCGTCGGTTGCGATTTCAACGGAATCGAGTTGACCACCCACGAGTCTTACTTCCGACGAATCGAAGGGCAATTCAAGCAGGTCTTCGGCTTGATTGCTGCGTATGATCAGCTCCAGTACAACTTCGTACAACCGCGTAATGCCTGCCAAGGGAGCACGCCGAAATCGCAAGGTGTATACCGCAGAGACGACTTCAATTCCCCGTCGTTCATCTTGTTGAACCTCCGATTGCCGCAATAGTTGCTGTAACTCGGTCGGAACATAGACATACGGGCCAGACACTTGGTTCTGGCGATCCACCGGTATCAACACGCCGTAGACCTTCGGATCTTCTTGAGAGCTAGTAGTTGCTCGAGACGTGCCTTCGTCGGTTTGGGCAAATGCCGGACTTGACAGCGAGAGAAAGAGCCATACCAGGATAGTGTTGATTGCAGCCTTGACATGGGCCATCCGCGTGGCTTGCGACTGGGAAAGCCCCCGCGAACGATATCGCTGAAGGGGAGAAATTAACCGGAATAGTGCGTTGCAACAGCACGACAAGAATATTACCTGCAGGGGAGGCAGCAAATATTCCGGCGCGATAACCACAAGAACCGCAGCGACAATTACGCTTTGCCACCAAAGCGATGGCCGTCGCGAAGATAACCACCGCAAAACGGCGCTACAACCCAGCGCAAACGCCAACCCAAATACTGCCAGAGCCGTACGATCGACCAGCCAGATGACGCGCGGTATCGCGGATCCTGTTGTTGCATGCTTTGGCTCCAGCTCGATCAGGTGCCAAGCATGCTGTTTCGGCTTAGGATCGCTGGGATTACGCGGCGACAACCAACGCCATAAGTTGCTGGGAGTCAAACGCTCCAGGGGCGTAAGCGATTCAGCTGAACCTCCCATGTGTGACAGTGCCACTTTGGACGGTGAAATCAGCACGCGTTCTTGGCGAAAAAGCACTTCTGTTGCCAATTTGGGACGTTGAATCGTCACGCGACCTAGGCTGCGAAGGGGAGCAGCTTGGCTGTGACACTTTAACATGATGTGCATCTGCGGAGCCCCATTGGTGGCCAATTCCAATGTTTGACCGATGAACGAGAAAACGTCCAGAATTTGGCCGTTAACCTGGCACGTCACAATGCGCCAGGATGGTGGAAGCTCAATACGAATCGGCTCCGCGTCGTTCGTCTCGACGCTCCATTCGCAAGTATGCACTTGTTGGCCACTATCTAGCACTTTATGTGAAAGTACCTCTTGCCAGGCCCATGCTCTGGGACGCATACTTGGCGATGCAAAAGGAATGGATACAACGTGGCTCTCACCTTCGTCTAGGCGAGCAACCAAGAAGTCATCTGGGGCCAGTTTTCCAGAGCTTTCACTAGCTAGCATTAGGCTCGTGTCGTCGCAACAAGCGCTGGCAGGCAGTAACTGCATGCCAGACAAGTCTGTAGGGATCCCGAGAGATTTCGGCAATAGCACGAGCGACCCGCCTGCAGCCGCGCGGGGAACACTCGGTATGGGAATATTGATGACCTTTTGTTCGACAGATAATGAGACTCGGGTTGACGTACGAATCGCAAACGTCTCAATCGTTGCTTCGGGTAACTCAAGAGAGACCAAAACATCTCCGCTGACCAGCCGTTCTTCTATGATAGGACTCAACCTGGCCACAGATCTGTTGGCGTCGTCTAGCAGATGCCACTCCACGACTTCGGCCGGAACGACAGGCGGAACAGCCACATGAATCGTATCTACTGCACCTGAAATTGGTTGGATCTTCAGCGTGGATTCCGTTTCAATTTGACTCTCTTCCACGTTCACTTTGGTCGTGATGTTGGCAACAAAAGTTCCACTGAAGGCAATCAAGTTGATGGCGGGTACGTACCCACGATTTCCCGCGAAAATCCAGCGGCTCGCTCTGGGAGGAAGTAAGTCCTGTTGCCATTGAGGTAATTCTTGGGGTTGTAGCTGAAACCGGAGCATGGCCGAATTCACTTGAACGCGAAAGCCATCCGAGGGCTCAATCGAGTAATGGTCAACCTGCCTTGCACCTGCTAAGGAGACTAAGCTTTGGCCACTAAGATTCTCCCGGTTTTGGTTGGCTCTTCGCGGGCGATGGGCGATGACTTCATATTCGAATTGCAACTCTGGGCGTCCACTATCCCACTCGGTTAGGATACCTCCGGTGGTCATCTCGACTTTTTCCTGCAGCGTACACCACAACGATGCTTCATTACTCGTTACCACGCGCACGTCGTCAATCAGCCAGTCTCTACCGATTTGAAAACTAAGATGATTCGCTTCACGACCGTCGGCATGAACTTGGACCCGGCAGTTTGCTGAAATCCATTCGGAATGGATTTCGAATCGCGTGAGGGTCTCGACGTGCGGCTGTCTGTCCAACTCGGCTATCTTCACCTGCATCCTCGGCTGGGAATTGATCCAGGTTACCAACCAGGTGTCCGTGTCCGCGGACGAAAAGGCTGAAGGATCGGAAAAGGATGAAGCTGCGTCAGCAACAAAGTCAGCCGTCCTGATGTCCGGTAAAGCAGCTCGGGAATCGATCGGCGCGGTCGAAGTCTGTTGGGATTGCAAGAACTCGACCGGAAAACCATTTGCCATTACGCCATGTAGCATCGTTCCTTGAGAAGCAACGATGGTCGAATGCCCGTTAATCACATGTCCGAATCGAATCGATACGCTGGGCAGGTCGATTGCGTCCGCCACGCTACTGGGCGCCATACCCTGAACCAGAATGCCGTATGTCGCTTTTGCAGTGTCGATATCCTGCAGCTCCACAATCCGCTCGAGATCGTCTTTAACCGGCAGGTAACGCCAGCGACTATCCTGACCATCCACGGAAACCTGAGTCACTTTCAGATGGGGATCTACAACCAAACGGACTCGTTCATTTGAGTTGTTGCCTGCGACGGTAAACTGGCATTGCACATCAATTAACTTGGGTGAACAAACGTAATCGGATTGGGCACGCAATACCAAATGGCGAAACACTTGATTTTCCATTTGTTCTCCGTCGCTCACGTGCAAATCGACTCTTCGGCGAGCCGAACAATGAACGACCCACCATTGCATGCCAGCCTGATTCTTAAAAAGCGTATCCGATTCGCGCGAGTCCCAGTTCTTGGGCAGATATTCTGTGGGGTGAACAACCCGTTCCACAGCCGCCGTTCTGCTTGTCAACTCCAGTTCGGGCGATAGGGCTAACAAGATCCGAGAAAACGGTGCAGCAGGAAGCTTCAAATCAAATCGCCGTTGTTTACCTTCGTACTGAGCTTTTGCCGAGAAACCAAACCAATAGGTAGGATCGTCTTGTTGGTATCGCAGAAAGATGCTTCCATCAGCACCAAAGCTTTGGTGGTCAATCAACTGACGCTGACTGGGCTTGGTGGATCTGGCGACGTTCACCGCCAAAGAGATACTGTCCAACTGAGCAACCTGGCGGTCTTGGAATCCACGTAACGTCCAGCTGGATAATTCTGAAACCAGACGGTCGTTGTCTAGCGAAGCTACGTACGTTGCTTCTTCCAGGCTGGGTGATTCCAATTCCGAAGTACGACGGCGAGTTGCTATGGCGGATAGCTGCTGATTTAATTTCTCGACATTCACTGGAAAGTAGTCGTCGGGAATCGATTCAATGATACTGGCCGAATCGTCCACATAAACTCGCATTACCTCCCAGTCATCCGTCTGAGCTACGACACCCTTGTCGGTCGCAACACCTTGCAATAACAAGCAGACCATGGCCAGTGCGAACCTAATGGTCGCCAGTTGGATTCTATGTCTCGGTCGAACGACGCAAAATCCAGCTTCGCGGGAGCCCATCGACTGCCAATTGTGCGCTTGCAAGGCGGGTGAGTAAAACATTAGCCACCTCCGCCAGCACCAATCGATGATCCAGCATGCGCGGCCGCAGGTGGAGGAACGGGAAAGCTCTTCGAGCCAGAAAACCGCACCATCGATTCAAGTGTCGAACTGGGACGGCTAGTGAAGACACTACGGCGACGCACTCGCGAGTCGATAGCAACTTGTGTTGCTAGAAACAACACAACCAGGCTCAGCGAGATTACCGATGTCTGCGCGACCAACAAGGCAAAATCGGGCCAAAGAGTAGCCAGCGAGGTCACAATCAACGCATAGATTGCCATGGCAATCGGAGTGCGAAATGCAGAGAAATTCCAGATACAATAGACCAAAAGGATAGCCAGCGAGCCAACCGGCATCCACAAGGCCATTCGCGAGAAGACCCAGGTCCCAGCCGAAGGATTGGAGCCATATCCGCTCATCAAATATCGATTGGAAGAAACCGGACGAGTCATGCTTCCCCCGAACATCCTGTCGAACTCGCTGTCGTTGCTGGTTCGCTTCCAGTACAAGCCGCCCCAAGTCCATTGCCATTCTGGATTCAAATTCGTTGGACACCAGGCCAAGTGATGGATCGCTGGGACAATAAGCCGCCAATTAAAGCCCTCGACATTCTTTGCACCAAAGATCTGCGGAGATTTGACTTCAATGCGTGTTGCCCAAGTCAGTTCTTCCTGTTGCGTATATAGCACTTCGATAACCTGCTCCTGATCGGTAATCGGTGCCGTTTCCACGATCAGTGTTTCCGTGGCCTTGTCGTAAACGTAATCTTTCTTGGGCGCAGCTGAATTGATGAGGACCCGCCGCAAATCAATAAACTTGGGCAATTGAATTCGAATCTCGCGGGCACTGCTAGTAAATCTAGCTGCATACCAATCGTGTCGCTGACCTCCCAAATAGGCCGTCTGCAGGTAGACCTGCTCGATGCGAATCGGTGTGGGTTCTGCCCCCAGGTCCACTCTCAACTCCAGGCTAACCGCCTCGGTTCCAGGTGCAAAAGAGTATATCGGCTGTTCAGTCCCACTGGTCGAGACGGTCATGCTGTTCGAACCTGCATCCAGCACTTCGATCCGCAAGCCATGTTTTATTTGATAATTATTTCCCAGGTGAATCGTTTCCGATGGAACCAGTAGCTTTGTCAAAGGGATACTCAGACGCGAGACCAATAGCTCTTGACCCGGTAAACGCATTATGGCTTCATCCCAGCTTACCGCAGATCGGAGCTCGACTTTGACGACGCCGATCAGATCGCTAACTCCCTGGATCAAGTATATGTTCCATCGATCGTCTTGATTGAGTTGTTCCGTAGCATCGCCCACGGCATCGGAGACGGTTGAGGGATCCATGAGCTGCGGATAGGCAATCCGCAATTGGTTTACAGAAAGGGTTTCAATCAAACGTGAGCTGACCGAACTACCGTTGAGAAAAACCTGCAACGGCTGGAATTCGTCCTCATCCTGACGCACTGCGTAGGTCAGCTGATCGAGTGGCACATTGGCGATATTCAACTCAAATTCGTGGCGCACAGCAACTTGGGAACTAGCGACTTCGAATTCCACTCGCTGCGCTAGCGAAACGCTTTGCGGCAGTCGCTCCGCCAGGCCATGCCACTGTGGAATGGTCCGCAGCGGCTGAATGCGGAATACCAATGGGCGGCCAGTAGTAGAATCGCGAAGGAATTTCTCGTATTCCGAAGAAAAGGAATCGGCCAACAGACCTGTATTGTTGCCCTGTCGAAGCGAGACATTAGTTGCAGCGGTTACGATCAACGTGCCAGAATCGGTCATGCCATCTGCGTCCATCGCACCACGAATCACCTGGGGGATGGGAAATGTTACATCGCTCTCTCTGGTAATGTTAAAGCGTCGTTCTGCTACGAATCGCCACATTTGCTCCACGCGTTTAGCCCCGTTGAACTCGATGTTCTCATAGCTGGGCGCCGTAATCACGTAGTTCCCATCGTCGTTACCAACTCGGCGAACTGAAAGCGACTCTGCACCGGCGGCCAGCGGTGCTTCGGGGTCCACAATGCGAGCAGTGTTCTCCTGCAATAGCCAGCTGCTGTCTGCCAAATTCAGTCGTAGTTCCCGCGCATACTGGTTGGCGTCAAAGGAGACGCTCAACCAGGCGGTTAACACCATCTTGTTCTCGTCAACCCGAAGGTGGTACGTCGGGCGCACGATAGGCAAACTCTGCTCGCGACGCAGCACGACCTCCAACTGGTAATCCTGATCGCTAAACTCAAACCGCAATTGCTTCTTGGCGAACACATCGTCGGCAGGTATCTGTCGAATCAATGTCGCATCTGAGCTCGAGTCGAAGGTTACGGAATAAATCGACGGCAACTGACAATCGACGGTACCCCGGTGCGCATCTACGCCTTCGATTTTGGGGACCGGTATCTGAGTCGCTATTGATAGTTCTCGCGATTCGGTTATCACGGGAGCCCAATCCCACTCCAATGCTAGTGTCAAGACCTGGGATTGATCGATGGCGTAGTTCTCAATTTGCAACTGTTCTCGCATGGGCTCATCGGATGCAGAGCGAATTCGAGAAATCCGAAACGATCCTATATCCGCAGTTGGCAAAGTCCTCAGCCGACCGCCAACGGGAAGTGTTACTAGCAGTTTCTCAGTGGCCTCCGTACCATACCAACGGAGATTTAGTTCTGTGATTGCCTCCCACGGCTGAGACGGATCGCGAATGGAATAGACAGTTGAGCTCTTGGCCGCTACTGCAGCAAATTGTTCCTCAGAGCGGCCGAGCTGCCAGGAAAGCGTAACTTCGCCACCATTGGTCACAATATCCACAACAACAGCGTCGTCTTTAAAGCTAGTCTCGATCACATCTTCTGAACGAGTGCGTGCGTCGATCGCATTGGCTGGTAGTAAAACACGAATCGATGCAGGCGCTAGCGGTAAAGAGAATCGCAGCGAATAGCGTCCCGCGTCTTCGATAACGTTGCTCTTGCCAAAGATCTTGATTCGGTGTCTGCTCTGCGCAGTACCATTGATCAACCATTCGTAACCTGCTTGCTTACTGCTTGCGCGGAAGTAGCTGACGGCCGGCGTGTCAATTTCTGGTTGCTGAGTTGTTCGGCAACTGTCGAGCCGCAGCTGCACAGTTGCTAACGAATCGCTTGCGCCTATCTCAACGCCGAAGCTAGCTTGAATGTCGGCAATTCGATCGTCTTCGCTATGTTGAGCGTCGGCCGTCAACGAGATATCCGAAAAGTTGTAATTCGGCAGCCCAGTACCATTTACCGTGCTCGACGTTTGATTTCGAAATTTAAGTATTTCGTCTAAGGTACTGTCGGGAACAAATACTGGCTTGCCATCCTCGCCCAGCGGCCAAACCCGTAACTTAAGATCCAGCACTCCCTCGTTCAAAACATCAGGCCAATTGCCTTTATCCGTTCCGATTGGTGTATCCTGACCAATTGCGTCGAATGCCGTTAGAAAAACCAATAACAGGGCTATCGAACAGGCGAGGGACATCCGTACACAAGCACCGACCAGAGCGCAGCACTTCCGGCAGATCACAAGTTCACTTGCAATCTCCCTGTCTGCTCGGATAACGAATTGATTTGCGAATCGGACCATCCAGGTTGGCTTCACAAGAATGATGAGTTGGCTGGTCAATCAATGTGCAACTGCCCAAGTGCTGACTAGCCTGAAAAGTTGTTTCCCACGCAAACCAGCCGTTGCATAGTCTGAACACTCCATTTGGAATTGCATTGGCTCAAGGAATGGACTCGCCAATCCATTTCCCACGTAGGTAGTTAGGGCAGAAGCACATTCTCTATGTTACGCAACCAGCAAACTCTTTTGAACTAGCGAAGGCAAATTGCTTCGAATTACTGCCGTTTTAGACGGTAAGTCCCTTGCGCCGGACGAGAATCCCAGGATAACCGATACATTCGACATAACCCTTCCGTCCATGATCTGCCGCAGGGAGCCCCACAGCGGCACAGCCGTCGTCCAAGAACTGGGATCGCCGACGATCACCTGGATGCAGTCACATTCACCAGATGGTTACTTGCGAAATTCACCCCCCAATACTCACTTCATCCGCCAGTTGATTCGGCACCACCTGCAGGTGCAGTCAATGCTCGCGTTGCCGATCTTCTCAACAAATTCGACGACTCGACTCACCAAGTCCCCGCCTTTACTTGGTGCCAGTCTTTGAGTCATTGCAAGCATTGCGACCTGCTGTTGACGCTCGCCGGTGAAGAACGTATCTATCTGGGTATCCCGCGCCGAGGCGTATTGATGAAAGTTGCTTGGAAGCCCATTGCCCGCAACTATGCCGTGGCAAACCCGATTGTTACAGGATGTAACCCAAAAATGAAACTCATGCATGGATACCGTTGTACACTAGCAATTTGCGCTCTTGCCGCCCCTAGCCTGATCGGTTGCGGGGGCTCATCGCCAGCTCCCACGTCAGAAAAGGAAGCTGCAACAACTCAGCCAGAGGCATCTTCCGCCGCATCACCGACACCCCAAGCTACTATCGTTATGGCGGGCACCGAAACCGATGCTGCTCAAGCAGTTCATGTTTTCTTGGACAGTCTGAGGCGGGGCAATGAGGAGGCGGCCAATGGCATCCTCACCTCCAAAGCGCGTGAGGAGTTGGCTAAGACAAACTGGGCAATGCAGCCCCTAGGTACTCCCGATGGAACCTATGAAATCGGCCGAGTGGGCTTTCCCTATCCAGAAAAAACGGTCGCGTTAGTCGAGTGCCTGTGGAGAGAGCCATCCGTACCCGGTGAACCTCCCATCACGATGGACATCGTTTGCGAAGTCCATCAGGAGTCTGAGGGGTGGCGAATCTCTATGATTGCAGTCACATCTCCAGAATACGCCGAGCCCATCGAACTGGATTTTGAAGATGCCGCTTCACTGACGGCAACCTTGGAACCCACCGCGCGTCCACAAGCCACACAACCTGCAGCGCAACAAGTAAGTGTTCAGGTCGATAGTCAACCTTACCAATTACCGCAGCAGCAGTTTCAATTGCCACAGGGGCCCGCTTACAATCCTCAAGCCCAATCTCCGGCTACAAGTCCAGCTTTCGGCGAGGGGACTTTGCCTCCTGCCCCGGCGTTTGGCAATGCAGCCACCAATTCTCAGTACAATAATTCGACCGGTCCAGGCTCCACACAGCTAGCCTTACCACCTCTGCCAAACGCCCCTACCCAACGCTAGTGTCAAGAGTTGGAAATTCAGTTCCACGTATATCCATCCGAAGAATTAGCCGCTGTGCGCTAGCACTTGGTTTTTGATGGAACCGCACGCTAGCGCGCTAGAGGCTGATGTG
>JAGQPR010000729.1 GCA_020426625.1 Planctomycetales bacterium | reverse complement strand
TATTTACTTTCGGAGGGAGCCACCTCGCTTCGCCGCGATGATCGACTGGGATAACCGCACGTTTCTTGACACTTCTCGCTGATCGCCACCATGGTGGCCAGCTCGGAGGCTGATGTTGCAACGCAGCGTTTTTCATCGGGTCTCAATAGACTTAACTACTTGAAATGCCGACTAACCCGCAGCTGCATGTAGCTAAACGGTTATAACCTGGATCGGCGGCGATGAGCCAGAAGTGTCTTTTTTGCCATATTTCGGATTTGAAATCCAAGATCGTTTGTAACAGTTGCAGCAGAGTCTCAAGTGCTGGATATCTTGCAACGAACGCCCGAATAGAGTCCTGAATCGCCAAAACCGCCCCCAATCGGAGAAATTACTCGCAACAAGTGCGGTGGAACCGGATTTTCCACTGCACATATTTAAAGAAGCGTGTACTCTGAGTCGACGGCACGCCCCATTCTGTTGTTGCGAAAGAAACTCTCCAAATGGCGAACGAAGTAGGATCTGCTCCCCGGTCGACGTACCCGCGCAACGCCCTCGAGTTGAGCCTCGCTCGAATCTGGGAACAACTCCTACAGGTCGATCGCGTTGGTATTCACGACAACTTCTTTGACCTGGGCGGTGATTCGATTACGGCCATGTCATTATTGGCGCGAATTGTTGCGGAAACTGGCCACCCGCTGCCTGGAGGCGGTTTGTTGCAGGCTCCAACTATCGCTCAATTGGCAGCCACGATTGCCCGAGGATTCGACCCGGCCAGTTGGTCGCCTATGGTGCCCATTCAGAAACGCGGTACCGCTAGACCTTTGTTTTGCGTTCATCCGGGTGGCGGAAGCGTGCTTTGCTACCTGGGTTTGTCACAATGCCTAGGGGAAGACCAGCCGTTTTATGCTCTGCAGGCGCCGGGCGTCGATGGAATTCTAGAGCCACTGACGTCCGTCGTGGAGATGGCAGAAACGTATGTGGCTGCGATCCGTGAAGTCCAACCGCATGGTCCCTACAACATAGCTGGCTGGTCCGCTGGTGGAGTCATTGCATACGAGATTGCTCAACAGTTGTTGGCCGCGGGAGAGCAGGTATCGCACTTAGGCATCATCGACAGCGGTGTTCTTTATACCTTGGGAATTCTAAGAGCGGTTTCCCCGGATGATCAACCTGGCGCTTTCGAGATGATGGGTAAATGCCCTGCTGACCAGATCAAGGTCTTTCGCAAACGCAGCGCTCGGGCCAAATTGATCCCAGACGAGGCCGATGACGAAATGGCGATCCAAATAATGCAACTGTTTCAGAGCAACGTGCAAGCGATCGTCTCGTACCGTCCTGAACCTTTCTTAGGCCGAGTGGATATTTATCAAGCGGAGGAAGCCCTCGTCCGTCCCAAACGCCAGCCCTTTGCGGAATGGCAAGAATTCTGTACTGATATTCGCCTGCATAGCGTTCCGGGAAATCACCTGACGATGATTCACGCGCCCCACGTCAGTGGATTGGCGACGGCCATGAAAGAAGCGCTGACTAGCTCTCAAGTGTGACTGCCGACAAGATCGCGGTCAGCTCAGTCTCCTTCGCCAACATCCAAGCTGATGGCATCCAAGATCAAACGCAGCTCAGCAGATTCATGCGCCGCCAACGCTGTGTTGAAGTGATCAAATTTTTCTCCGATGGAAACGAAATCGCTCGATTCCAAGGTCAACTCGGCCCCGGCTTGATCCGCAATCTCTTGGCTCATCAGGTACAATTCTGCGTGTTGTGAACGCAACTTGCCTGCTTGTTCGTGAAATCGCGGGGCGCGTTCGATTGCGTCTTCAAAGTAACCGTAGGCTTCTTCCAGCGCGAAGTGAAATGCCAGCTGATCCCGCAACTCGGCCAAGAGCGAAGTCAGTTTATTACCGTGATTGTTAATTGCTGGGCCAAGTGAGGTCAGCTTGGCCAGTTTGCCGAGAACATGTTTCAGCTGCTGATGATCTTCTTTGATTTCCTGAAAGAATGCCGCATTGACTGTAAACTTGGGACCAACGTTTGACATAGCCTGCCTCCTTTCGTTGGGTGAAGCCTAGCTGGCTGGCAACCTGGTAGCAGAACTCTGACAAGCATCGTCGAGCCGCCTGACGCAACACCTGTTGTTCTAGCGACACCACACTTCACACAAATCCTGCCGGATGCCATCTTGCCAGAATTGCAAGCAAAATTCCAGCAGGGCGCCCGCTAAACTTTCCGAATCAGATTGTTGTCTAATCTTTCTGACATGAGTAATCACCTGCTATATGACTGCTGCTGTTTGCTAGCATTGAACAAATCCCTGCAGCTTCCCTATGTGGGTCTGTGTGGGACACATTGTGCGAGCAGCTGAAAAGCCTCTGATGATTCCCAGCAAGCGTGTCAAACGGGCTAGTGGTCTGTTACAGCCTAATTTTAGGGTAGTGGGATTCGCCAGAATTCCTCTCAATCGGGGAATTCTGGCGA
>JAGQPR010000728.1 GCA_020426625.1 Planctomycetales bacterium | reverse complement strand
CGAATGGCACTGCCGGGCAATTTTTCGTTGTGGGAGCGCACCGGTTCTATTGACACGGGAGAATTTTTTTGAAACTCTCTCGATGCCTAGCGATAGTTTTAACTTTTTGCCCTTCGCTTGGCGAAGAAACGAAAGCCCTCCTTGGTTCACGTTCCGGTGAAAAGCCAAGGAGGGTTTTTTCATGCCCCAATCTGTATCAGAATCTCGCCTGCCACACAGCCGCAATTTTGATTTGATCAAAGACAGCATGTTGCAGTCAGGCGAACTCCCCTTGGCCGACGTTCTTGATAGCAACCAGTGGCAGGAAGTCTTCGAGGCCCACAAAATCGACTTTGGCAAAGACGAAGGCGCGATCTACACTCCAGCGATTACGCTGTGGGCGTTGATTTCTCAGGTGTTCTTCAAAGGCGAAATGCGAAGCTGCAAAGCGGCCGTGGAGCGAATCGCTAGTCTGTGGGCGGCGTTTGGCAAAGGCATTTGCAGCACGAACACTGGTGCCTACTGTCGCGCACGTGCCAAGATCACGTGGCAAGCGGTTCGCGATATCTGTTGCCAACTCGCTCAAGCTACCGAGCAGATGTATGATGCACAAGAAATTGATGTTGAACTCCAACAACATGACTTGGTCGCCGATACACAATCCGTTACCACGAGAGGTCGTATCTTGCTTGTCGACGGCTTCACCGTTACGGCAGCCGACACACCGGAGAATCAGGAAGTTTTTCCTCAAAACCCTTCGCAAAAGGAAGGGCTTGGATTTCCCTTGATTCGCGGTGTCAGCTTGATCTCGATGGTAACAGGACTTCTGGTCGATCTGGTGCTTGGCCCTTACGCTGGAAAACAAAGCGGTGAGACGGCGTTGCTGTGGCAGATGCTTGGCCAGCTTAAACCAGGCGATACGTTAGTCGCTGATTGTTTTTACTGTACCTATTGGATTGTGGCCGCCTGCAAAGCGAAGGGCGTCAACATCGTGATGAAGAACCACGACAAACGTAATGATAGTCCGCTCGGAGCCCGACGTATCGACGAGCACCAGCGAACGACTGTCTGGCACCGGCCTCAGCGTCCCGATTGGATGAGCGAAGAAGAGTATGCTCAATGCCCCGAACAAATCGAAATTCGGCTGGTGGACGTGAACATTGAGCAACCTGGATTTCGCTCCAAGAAATACACGATCGCCACGACCATCTTGGATACTGAAGTTTTCACTCGCGACTGGATCACAACCGTTTATCGCAGTCGCTGGCTCGTAGAGCTTGATATTCGCTCGATCAAGTGCTCGCTGGGGATGGACATCATTCGCGCGAAAACGCCGGAGATGGTGCAGACCGAGATCTGGTCGTGCTTGTTGGCATACAATCTGATTCGAATGAAGATGTTACAAAGCTGCGCCGCAACTGGACGAATGCCACGCACTTTGAGCTTCACGACGACTCAGCAATTGCTGGCGAATAATTGGCTGCTGGCAAGCACGACATTGACTGCTGAATTGATCGAGTTGGCCCAGCAAACCAGTGCAAGTGAAATGGTCGGGCGGCGACCTGATCGCGTGGAGCCGCGAGCCAATAAACGCCGGCCAAAACTCCTTGCATTATTGACCAAACCCCGCGCGTTAGCCAAGCAGGAACTTGCCGCCGCTGCGTGACGTAAGGCCTTTGATACCAACCGGCAGTGCCATTCGCTGCAGAAACCACTTCCTGGAAATTGGTCCAGCGATCAACATCTTGCCTATATTTGCGTAGCCAACCGAGTTTGGTTTTGAGTCGCTCTTCACTAACGCCTTTACGTCCGTCTGAATCTGGATTTCGCAATTGCCAAAGCGTCATTTCTGCCCACTTCAACAGCGGCTGCATGTTCATGAAGCGTGCTTTCTGTTTCATTTTCGGCGGGCACAGGTGACCAAGTTCTGTTTGCTGTATTGATGGACGAGTCTGATTCAAATCTTTGACGAAGGCTTGGTAATGCGGATCTGCATTGAGCAGATGTTCGAAGCGGTTGGCCAAAAAGTGTTTCAAGTCACGAATTACACGCGGCTTGACTCCGTCTTTTTCGAGATTTTCGGCTGGATACCTGAGTTCAACGGCCCCGTCGGTTACGACAGCTATTGGGTAGCCGTATTTCTCCGCCAGCCGTTTGTAAAGTTTGCCGACATTGGTTTTGTTCCACTTCTTGGCTGGCTGAACTGCTAGCACGTCCATGTCCGTACGGCGCAGAGGCGTACCGACTGGCGGCAATTTCGGCTGCTCAACAGCTAGGACTGTCAGAAACTTGTCTGTGCCAATCTGGGTGCTCTGGTCGACAATCCATATTCTGTCAGGTTTGGGGTTTGCGCTCTGCATTCGATCGAGTCCCAATCGCTGCATCCAACCACGCACGGCTTGATAGGAGGGGATCTTGCGTTTCACACCTAGCCAATTGAAAAATACTTTCATGGCACGCGTCGATTTACGAAGTCCTACATCACGTGCTAAG
>JAGQPR010000727.1 GCA_020426625.1 Planctomycetales bacterium | reverse complement strand
TTAGATGTCCAACCTGCCAATTGACGTGGTTGCAGCTGACGTGCGGTCGCATCATGAGCTCTTCATCTGTCATATCACCCAAATATGCCATGGCGACCATTTGGGCAGTTTCCAAGCCTAATTTCAGGGCTGCTCGCGAATCCATCGTCAAAATCTCCTGTTTGCATATTAACGGTTGCGTGAATTGGGATGCCTAAAGCGGTTAGCAACAATATATCACGATGGTCGACTATGCCGAGGGGGACTCGCAACGGCTTCCGTTGCACCTTTGGAAGCCAGTGGCGGATCGTGCAGCACCTCTATTCGCCGGAGAAATCCGAGCATGCAAGCTGCTGGATCCATTTCAATTTGCAACCGAAGTGTCTGTTTCTTTGTTGCCTAGATTCGCCTTTCGCTTTTTGCAAATCCACTCGCAAGATGTTTGGCATTCTGATGAGCGACGTCGGTAGGTTGGCCAGTAAAACCGCAAGAATTTCTACCATCGTCAGCTGCGTTCTATTCCGCAATCGTTCGTCACCCCGTAAACTCCAGGGAGTTTACTTCCGATGATTGCCCTGGGAACCTTGGCTAGGCGGACGCTTGCCAGGGCATCACTTGTCATTCACACGTGTGAATCAAACTTGCGTTGAGAATTGGCATAACCAAGAAACTTTGCCAATTCCGTCACGTACTAACCAATCGGGGGTAAAGCGATATTTTTGCACCGCGACCTGAGTAGTTTTTTATCTCGGGTACTAACAAGTCCCTGGTTGTGACCGCGCGCGGGCAACATACTGCTTTTCGCATTTCGTAGGCCGAGGAAATATGAATCCGTCACTCGCTACTTTTGATGAACTTTCGACTTTAGCAGATCTCGGTTCGCTGGGACAAGAAGTTCGTCGACACCTGAATTACACATTGGGCCATCCGACGAGAGCTGCCGAGCAACGATATCTTTATCGTGCCTTGGCGATAGCCGTCCGCGAGCGTCTGGTTGGACAGTGGCTGGAGACGCAAGCCAACGTAGCAGCAAATGCGAAACGCAAGGTCTATTACCTTTCGCTCGAATTCCTGATAGGGCGATCGTTGAGTAATGCGGTACAAAATCTTGATTTGGATCACGATGCACGCGTGGCCCTCCACGAGTACGGCACCACTCTCGAGGAAATTGCAGAGGTGGAACTGGACGCGGGCCTCGGCAACGGTGGCTTGGGCAGGTTAGCCGCCTGCTTCCTGGACAGCTGCGCCAATTTGAGACTGCCAGTGCTTGGATATGGGATTCGCTATGAATATGGCATGTTCCACCAGCGAATTGAAGGTGGACGTCAGGTCGAGGATCCGGACCATTGGCTGCGAGATGGCAATCCATGGGAGATCGAGCGACTGGAGGATATGCGCCGCATTCAGTTCTATGGTCGCTCCGAGTTGTTTTATGACGAGAAGGGCATTCACCACAGTCGCTGGGTAAATACGCAAGACGTACTTGCTGTGCCCTTCGACATGCCGATTCCCGGTTTTCGCAACGAGACCGTAAATACGCTCAGGTTATGGAAAGCAGCTGCGACCGACGCGTTTAACCTTGACGAGTTCAATGCGGGGGGCTACTCCGAATCAGTGGCCGCGAAGAACCTTGCCGAGCAGATCACGATGGTCTTGTACCCCAACGATGCCAGTGAGAACGGCAAAGAACTTCGCCTGAAACAACAGTACTTCCTAACGTCCGCCAGCTTGCAAGATGTGCTGGCAGAGTATCTGGAACGCAATGATGGCGACCTCAGCAACTTCGGTGAAGACAATTGTTTTCAGCTCAACGACACTCACCCAGCCTGTGCCGTCCCTGAACTGATGCGTTTGCTGATGGACGTTCATGGTCTTAGCTGGGATGTCGCTTGGAAGATCACTACCAGTTCGATGGCTTACACCAACCATACGCTGTTGCCTGAAGCCCTCGAACGCTGGTCAGTTTCCCTGTTCAGCCGCCTGCTGCCGAGGTTGACCGAAATAATATTTGAGATCAACCGCCGCTTCTTGAAAGACGTCGACGCAAAATGGCCCGGCAACGCCGACATGAAACGTGAGTTGTCGATCGTAGAAGAAGGGGACAACGCGCACATCCGTATGGCCTACCTGGCCATCGTGGGTAGCTTTTCTATCAACGGTGTAGCCGCCTTGCACACTGAGCTACTCAAGAGTGGCTTGTTTTCCAAGTTCTATGCGATGTGGCCCGAGAAGTTCAACAACAAAACCAATGGTGTTACCCAGCGGCGGTGGCTGGCACACTGCAATCCTGACTTGCGAGACTTGCTGAACGAGACAATCGGCACGCAATGGGAAAAAGATCTCAGCAGTATCGAAGCGTTGCGACCCTACGCGTCCGACGAGCAGTTTCGCAAGCGATGGGCAGCCGTCAAGCTACAGAACAAGCGCCGACTGGCGCAATATGTACTTCGTAATACGGGCATCGAATTCAGTGAAAAGGCAATCTTCGATGTTCAGGTCAAACGAATTCACG
>JAGQPR010000726.1 GCA_020426625.1 Planctomycetales bacterium | reverse complement strand
GACCTTCCCAAGGGAGAGTAAGTTGAATTGGTGGCGATTAGAGAGAAGTGTCCATTATTGGCCGTTTTGGCGTTAGCCAGGGTTGTTCAAGTATCAGAAGCCTTGTGCGTTGGTACTTATCAGCGCAATAAGCTCACATGTTGCGCTTGAATGGTACCTGCTTGCAATTGCGGCAGATAGCCTCTCAGTCCGCGTATGCCAACAGCGTGATTGAGGTGATGGTCGAGATTCATACCGGGTGTCGTCGTGACGTAGGCCACGATAGCTCCACTATCGTTAGTCAGCGCGTAGGGTGGCTGCCCGGGGTTAGCTGCATGTACTGGGACGAGCCAGCCAGTTGCATCGTACTTCGAATCTGCATTGGACGGCGGCAAACTGTTTGTGTATCCCGCTGTCGAGACGCCGCCGGTCCCGCTCGACGTACTGTTATGGGCGATGCCAATCACGTTGCTTGTCCGAAGTGCAATTCCATTGCGATTGGCGATCGTCTGAAATTCCTCGATGCGTTCGAGCAGCAATCTCGCTTGACCTCGCTCAATGGGATTGGCGCCATTATCAACATGCGCGCGTACTTGTTGTGTCAATTGTGAAAAGTCCCAAGTTTCCATCGGGCGAACGACCATTTCACTGAGGGCCACTTGCAACTGGTCAAGATCCATCCCGTGACGTGCTTGGCTGCCCTGCCCAGAAGAGCGATTGGCTGGGTCGACCCCAAACCAATGTACTTCGTTTTGGATTGGTGGCAAACTGTCCGGATCCGGCAGCCGCTTGGGACTGTCGGCGCCGGAAAGTCGCCATTGATCCCTCGTGGAATCTAGCGAGCGGTCACTGGCATTCAAGGCATTCTGTACTGCCAAACTCATCGATTCGACTCGGCGTTGAGCACGTTCCAAAGGACTTGGCTCCGACGAGGTTGTTGAGAGCCCAGAGGAATCCACGTCGCTTGCAGCGGTGAGCGATCGGTTATCGGGCCGTTTAAGCGAAGAGGGAATGTTCTGACCAAACATCCGGCTTGCTCGCAAATTCCGTGGATCGCGCCAGGGCTGAGTGCGTCGTTGTGCCAATGTTTGCGGCGCTCCGGTAACTTGGCTTACCGAATCCCCATCGATTACGGTGTCCATCAGACCGGTTCTGGGGACGCCGCGTAATGTCTGATTTTGGCGTGGAGAAGCCACCTGTAGGTTGTACGGGTCCTCAGCCAGTGGATCATAAGCTGGACGATTGGAAGCAGAAAAAAGACGTTCCAAGAAGGGGAAACGCAGACCATCGTCCGTAAATTCGAATGCATGCCAACCCGCAAACGGATCCGAGCTTTGAACAACGGGCCCCTCGGTGTAATAGCCATCGTTGTAAACTTCATCGTAAGTTTCATTCACGACAGGTCCCATATGTTGGCCATCGACGATGAATTCGCCTTCATACTGGATGTCGCCGCCGGACGAGTAATACTCGCTTGTGGAGCCTTCACCCATCGGTATAGCCTGCGGTGAAGGAAGTTGTTCGAAACGACTATCGTCGCCGAATACTTCGTCCTGTTTCGTTTCACCGTCCACCGCCTGAACGTAGCCAGCAGTGGAAACTCCGCCATTGGGCTGAGACTGAACTGCAGATGGCTTGCCCGACTCCAAAATAGACGGCGTATCTGTGGAATAGGGCCGTTTGTCATCGCTGGGCGCTACCAAAGTCGGCGAAACCAATTCTTCACGGATCCAACGAAATTCTCCGCTTGGCGGTGCGATGCGATACCAAAGCGTTTCCTTGCCACTCTTGGAAACGTTCTTGGCCTCACCCAAAATGGCTAGCTGTTCACCTGCGGACAATTGCACTTGCCAACGAAACTGATCGACGGCCCCCAACTGCGAACCAATCCAACTAACAGCACTCGGATTAGTGATTTCGATTACCTTGCCACCGGGAAGCAGGTATGCATCAGCGGCCTGAACCCAACTAAAACTGCCTGTTGGTGGTCGTACGCCAAGCCAACCATCATCGGTGCTCGTGAAGACCTCGAGTACGGCATTCTTGTCGAGTCGAGTCGTGGAGTAGTAGTCCTGCGAGGGACCACTGAACAACAAACTCTGATCGACTTTTACAAAGACTCGCTTTGCCGTCGATGTAGGAAAGGTGGTGGCAACTGGTGATTGAGCTTGCAGCTGCCCCAAAGCCGTGAATTGTGCGATGTGCAAAGCACAGGCCAGGAAGACGGTGTTACGCGACCGCATCATCGTTTGTTGCTCGCAAAACGGGTTGATCAAACTAGAACGACCGACACAAAATGGTTTTGGTCGATGCGGACAGAGCCTGTCTGTAGCGGTTTTCAGCTACCAACTCAGGCCTACGAAGCGATACTGGCCAACCAAAATTGCACAGCCCATTCCGAGAAATGTCGGAGATCTATACGTTCTAGCTACTGAAAACTGGCCCCAGAAACAAGATCACTTTGGCCCAAGCACGGTCATGGTGAAAGCGCGACGTGCGTTCGAGTAGCGGAATTGCAGCAA
>JAGQPR010000725.1 GCA_020426625.1 Planctomycetales bacterium | reverse complement strand
TCGCCAGAATTCCCCGGTTGAGAGGAAATCTGGCGAATCCCACTACCCTAAAATTAGGCTGTAACAGACCACTAGCACCAGGGGAATGCGATCGCTTCAGGCTCAAATCACGGGACGCAGCTTATTCCAGCGGTGTTCGACGCTATTCTTCAATCGAATGTGCCTTACAGCTCAAATGGATCTTCGGCGTGTTGGTAAAGAGGCGAAAAGCGGTAGTAAACTTCCAGCGTCATCGCCGCCATCGCGGTGGTGTAGAGCCGACCGCCTTCCTTGCCGTAGGGATTCTCAAAATACCAGCTACCCGCTTCGTGACCGCCCGTAGCTTGAGTCCGAATTAGATATTCGCGGCAGGCAGGATTCCAATCGGACCAAAAAGGATCGCCGATATGAAACAGATAGAGCGATGCATAGTAGTTGAAGTAGATGTCCGTGCCTGATCGCCCCAACTGGTTCAGGAATTGAGCTGACTCCAAAATGCGAGGGTCTGTGTTACTGATACCACGAAACATCCGAATCAGATTTCCGATGGCAGTGCATGTATGCGATTCTTGGCCGGGTTTGGTATATCCGAAATAAGCGCTGCCCGGCTCTTGCTGAGTTTCCAAGAAATTGTCGATACGAAAAATCGTGGACGCTGGCACTTGAAGTTCAGCCGCTTGGGCGCTCTTCAGTGCCATTGTTTGCCAACCACTCAGTGTCAGATCGCCGGGTTGCTTGGGCAGATAGCCCCAGCCCCCTTGATAATTCTGTGCGGACACAATGAAATCCACCGCCAGCTGTGCAGTGCGTTTGATATCGGGATCACCGGTCATTTGGTAGGCTTCGCAAAGCGCAAATGCGGCGATTCCATGGTTATACATCCCCCGGTCACTTTGGTAGAGCAGACTGCCTCCCTGCGGGGTTTCTTCCATGATTTGAATCAGGAAATAGGTGCCCTTGCGGACGGTATCCTGATACTTGCCGGCATCTTGCGTATAGCCAGCGCCAAGAAAAGCCAACAGCGCTAAGCCAGTCGCTGCGGGGTCAAACCGCTCCTGGGAACCAGCGTTCCTGCAGCGACCGTCACAGTCTCCGGTATCGTGAACCAACGACCAGGAACCATTGGGACGCTGGTGTGCGGCTAACCACTCCAGCGCCCGTTCGACGGCGGCTTCGCTTTGCACTGAGCCGCCACGGGCCTTTGCCAATTGTAGACGACGGGTTGGATTTCGTCCGTCGACGCCCGTGGATGCGAATGCGGCGGAAGCAGTACTGGATGTCGCTCTCAATATCTGCTGGAGCGATTGGGCAGTATTAAACATTGGCTCTTTCGTCGGCTCGGCATGGGCCACGGAAAGCGTTTCGCTCACTGAGTTCAGCGTGTTCGGCTGCGAGCTTCGCGTCGATGTATCCGCTGGCTGCACCTGAGTTGGGGGGGCAGGCGACAGTCCGGACGCCAGTTGCATTTGAGGTGATTCAACGGCAGGGTCGACTGCGTTGGTGGCGGTGAAGTCGAATCGAGTCTGGATTCCAAAGGGGGATTCGGTGGCCAGCAATGCTAGAATTAGCAGCAAGAGAGTGTGTGCGATGACGCTAATTAACAGCGCAGGAACCCGCCGACCTGGCACCGTGTTCTGCGGAGCAGTTTCCTGCCTGTCAGCCTCATTGGTTTCGGTCACCTGCCTGATCCAGCTAAGCCTTGTCACCTGCACCACCGAAAGAATCCGCACAACTACTTGGACCGGTGCGCCTACGACTACTCTATTCTAGCTTGCCATTTACCGTGAATCAGCTTTTTGCTTGAGGCTAACCGATCGACTGCAAGGCAGTGTTTGCAGGCGGCGGACCAGTTCAAACGCTACGAACACTGCAGAGCGATTCGGAATCCAGGAGAGTGGGATTGGCGATGGTTTTCTCTCAGCCAAGAGGCCGGTGAAGCCGATGAAGCTTTGACAGTCCCGAACCTTCAGCGAGGTTGCGTCTACTTTTGGCGCTTCGGTCGACAAGTGGTAACTGTAAACACTAACGCACAAGTTTTCTGATACCTGAGCAGCCTAGGCTAACGCCAGACGGCTAATTATGCGGAAAAACTTTTGCGTGGATGCTCATAAGCCTCATTCTTCACCGAGCGAAGAATAAACGCGTGGTAAAGCAATGGTTGTAAGAAAAGACTTGAACTGTGAAGGGCTCAATTGTCCGATGCCCATCGTCGAGATGACGAAGGCCGCGCGTGAGCTATCTCCTGGCGACCAGATTGTCGTCACCGCAACCGATCTCGCCTTCAAGCCAGACTTGGAAGCCTGGGCTCGCCGAATGTCCCATTCGATTGTCGAGTTCGAAGACGGAGGCGATGTTGTGCGAGCCGTGGTCACGCTCGGCCCCTGAAGTAGTGGTTGTTAAGGGCATTGGCCCTCACCAATAAACTGTACCAGAGAATGCGGCCACCTTGGCGAAGCTATGACGAGCGAGAAGAATACGTCCGAAGCATATGTCTTAGTTGTTCTCACCGTTGGAAAATCCGACAACGG
>JAGQPR010000724.1 GCA_020426625.1 Planctomycetales bacterium | reverse complement strand
TGGGTATCGCGGTCCGCGCCGGTTGCCTCGGATGATGAGCAGCCCCGAGGATGGGGTCCGTGGTGGCGTGTATCTTTTGATTCGTCGCCCCGGCGGACGCCGGGGTCCAGGGTTTCGTTCTTTGCTGTTCGTTTCGGCGCGTGCCGCCGATTGATGGCGATTGGCCGGGACTCGCCCCGGCGGGCGAGTTACTTTCTTGTGTCGACCAGAAAGTAACCAAAGAAGCGCCCCCTGCCGCACCGCCGGCTACGCCGGTGTCCTCGCTCCGCCCGCGTCCGGCGGGTCGCGTCGAAACTCGCCCTTCGGGCTCGGACAGCGACGCGACAATTCCCGCCGGCCACGGTCTGCACTCGGCGGTGCAGAAGGGGAAAAGGGCGCCGGCTCGGCTTTGCCGTTGCCGGGAAGTTGCGGTGCGTGGTGGTCGAGGTCGGCAAGCGATTCGCCGGCTCAACGTCGGCTTGGAGTTGACGCGTTACAAGTTAATGATTGCGATAAACCGTGACCGGATCCGCGTGGCTTTTCGCGCAGGTCCGATTGCGCACCCTATCCGATTCAATCCGACTTGATTTGCCGGGTAGCACCGATGAGAACTGTCAGCACTCCTGGCCGGATGAACAAGAATTTTGAGCCGTTTGGTCTTTTTGTCTCTTGTCAACAACGACAGACTCACCCATTTTTACCGGCAATTGATCTGGGTAGTCATAGCCGGTGCCCTTGTTGTGGTCGATGATTGCGCCAATGCCTCCACCGAAGACGATATTGCCCCACATCGATCCTGCGGCACGGGAAATGGCTTTCAATAAGCCATCCGGCATACCTTCCTTCTTGCACGTGACTACAAGGTCTTCACCAGACTTTCTGACGGTCACGTTCGCCGGAGCTTTCGATTCCCAACTCCCCTTGTCGTTTTTTAACTCACACGTCGGCTCGACAGGTTTACCTTCAAAAGTGGCGGTAAGTGCCAGCGATTGGCCTTCACTTTGGGTAATGGTGGAACAGCCGACGCTAAAGAACGCTGCGGTAAGGGCAATAACATGCATACCAACTTTCATTGAAACTCCTACGGTGAGCCGGGTTGATTGATCGTAGTGACTGATGGACTTATCCCTTTTGCCGCGAATGGCGGATCGAAGCTCTGGCGCATATCGCGAGAGACAAGCCGTATCGAACCGAACCGCGCGGCCGAGGCGGCGGGAATTTTAGTCTCGAATGATGCCATTCGGGTAGCTTCGCGAATGACGATCGGTGATCAAAGTAACGCCCGGTGCCCAGATAAGGTCACAAAAATCGAGCTTGGGGGGCATACACCTTCGTCGGAACCGTGAAACTTTCTCACGCCGATCCAGCAAACTACCTCAGAGCAGAGCGCGGGCACATCGCCGACGACGAATGCAACGCTACTGGATTCGACTCCGATGTTCGCTCGGCAAGCTCTGTAGACCGTCCGAAGTCCGGAATGAGTCACTACTCACTGCATACGCCCTTCTTTGCCAGCGCTAATTTTTTCACGGCCTCCTTTCCTTCTGCCTCGTCGACCTGTTCGACACCAGCTCCTCCCACAAATACCCCCATCTTCATGTATTGCCGTACAAAATAGTTTTTTCCAGCCTTCATCAGGATAATCAGATCATTGGGCGAAAATTCAGATTCGGTCGATATCTTGTGTTCGATATTGCCCTTTACCTCTTCATGGAAGAAGACGTTCGGGGCCGTTTCGCCGATACATTTTCCGTCAACCCACACATCCTTTTTCAGGGCACCGCCAAAACTTCCCGAACGATAGACATAAAGACCCGACTTTCCATCCGAAGGTGCATTGAATTGCTTTGCGGTATCGGACATTTCCGTGCTTTCCATGGGTACGGAAGCGCATCCAACCATCATCAGGGAAAACGCAAACAGGATCAGCTTTGTGATCAATTGAGCACCTTGAGAAAAATTGGCCTGTAACAGGCAATTGAGGGACTGCCACCGAGGAAGGCACAGCGGCAGACGAGGTTGGCTCGTCGGCACCGCTTTAATGCCACCAAGGTGACAGCTGATAATGACAAATCACTTTCCGGTGGCTGTCAAGCACGGCTACATAAGCCTTGGAGAACAAGTAAACTGCCTGGTTTAATTGCGATACACGATGCAGATCGCCACCGCGCCTACCGTGAGGACCTCCCCAGCATCTGTGATTCGATCTAACCTCTCACGGCTCCGGACCATTCCCGCAGGTTTTCCAAAGCCCGCTCCCGCGTGCTTAAATCGGATTCCTCAGCTTTCCGACGGCACACGATGAGCGCTCCCGATTCCCTCGCCAGCAATCCGGACTGGCACGACTATGCGGTGCTGGTGGTCGATGACGAGGCGGGGATGCGCAGTTTCCTGCAGCGGGCGCTGGCCAATCGTGGCTGCACGGTGCATGTGGCCGAGTCGGCCGAGGCGGGGGCGCGGGCGCTGGCCGGGGATCATGTGGATGCGATCGTGCTCGACATCGCATTGCCCGGAAAGGCTGGCATCGAGTGGCTCAA
>JAGQPR010000723.1 GCA_020426625.1 Planctomycetales bacterium | reverse complement strand
TCGCCCGGTTGTGTCGGGTCATAATGCACACCCAGCAAGTCGTAGACCGTGTTCTGATACTCTTTGCGGCTAAGTCGATAATGCGCCACAGGCGGGCGAGCCGCCATCCGCGCAGCCTTACCCTCTTTGATCCGAGCGGCTAACTTGGTAACGAATGCCGAGATCTCATCCTGCGTCGGTTGCGGCTCGTCTTCCGGAGGCATCTCACCAACATTGATTCGCTCGATGACCTCCGCCCATTGCTGGGTATACACTCCCGAATTGAAATCACGCGAAAGCCGGTCGACCCGCAATTCACCCTCCTGGCTATCCGGTCCATGACAACGAAGGCAGTATTTGGTGAGAAAGGCATCAGTCGGATCAGCCCCGTGGACCGCACTGACAACAGCAACGCTGGCGAGAAGGAGCATAAATGAACGGCTCAGCATTAAAGTCGCTCCTTATTGGCTTCGATATGCACGCGCAAATCGGCGATGGCCGCATCCAGATTTCCTGCCGCCAATAAATCGACAAGGCGCTGGTGATGCTCGATACCGACTTGCAGATCGACTTTCTTAATGGCGTCATAAAATCGCTGAAAGAACACCGCAAGCAATTCATTGAACGCGATGATCGGCTGCAGACCACTCGTTTCGACCAGCAATTGATGGAACTGAATGTCGATTCCGATGGCTGCCTTGACGCTCCGTGCGGAACGAAACTGGTCGACCAGTTCTTGAAACTCTCTCACAACTGACGGATCATCAGCCATTCGACTCACGACGTGCGGCAACACGCCGGTTTCGATAATGACGCGGCTATCAATCAACTGTTGCGGATCGGCATCGATCAGCCCTGAATGAAACCCAAGGTGACTGGTCAGCCGCCCCATATCGAGCCGCCCGACGGTCAGTCCCACACCGGTTTTTGATTCGATGATGCCCAGGAATTCGAGGGTTTTCGTGGCCTCGCGGAGGCTGAGCCGACTGATCCCGAACGTTTCCGCAAGCTGTGTTTCCGTCGGCAGCCGATCTCCTGGCATCAGTTTTTCCTGGACGATCAATTGCTTGATTTGTTCCGAAACCTGATCCCGCATCTTCGGACGACGAATTGTTTTCATGCTTCCTCCTCTGCCGATTGCAACATGTGCCGAGATGCGCCAGATTATCAGATAATCAGCTGAGTGACAAGTCCGTCGTGTCTGGCAAGCTTGAAAAGGGTTCACCCCGTTAGCGAATATTTACCTATCTTGCAATCTGAACCTGTAATGTCTAGAAGTTACTTGTTGATGGGGTGAACTTTCAGATATGGCTGAAGTAATTCAGGGAGCTCTGGATGCAATTCGAAACACGATCGGATCTTGGTCAGTTGGATTGGCCGAGGGCTAAACTGGGTTGTCTCGGTCGCAACGACTGTGGCTGACGAATAAACACCACAAGTCGGTTCGCGTCATGTTGCTTTCGCGCTTCCGGTCATCGACGATGGTCGGCCTGTCTCGCTCGATCAGTATCGCAGTAAGAAAGTGCTTGTAATTCCGTTTGCGTCGTGGTGAGCGGGCTGCGGCCAACATGTGCTGGTCTGGCACAATAAGACCAAAGAATGGGTTGCCGCCGGGAAGCTGGTTGTATTGGGGATCACCCAAGAACAACATCTGGATCGTTGTCGAATTTAGGAAGATGCGTGACGTGTCGCATAAAGTTGACCAATTGACGGCCTGTGGCTTGTCTCATGTCGAGGCAGTTCGCTGGTGTTCACTACTGAATGACTGGGGCTGGATTGACGACGCGCTGGTGCGATGGCAAAAAATCACGTCCGAGTTGCTGACTCCGTCCACACCGTTCGCCGCTGACGAATTGATGTATGAATGGAATTATGCACAGCATCGCCAGCAACAATTACCCTGTCCAGCTTGGAGTCCGCGAGCCGAAGAAGTGGAAGCTACACATCTGGCCCATTGGATGAAGTCGCTTGGGTTCTCGGCTTATGAAGCGTTGCACGAATGGTCCGTTCATCATCCTGAGGAGTTCGCAAACAAGCTGGCCGAAGCATTGGCCATTCGCTTTCACAGCCCAGCGGTTCGGTATTGCGATACGTCCAGCGGTGTTGAGCATACCCAGTGGTATGCTGGAGCAACTTTGAATATCGTCGAAAGCTGCTTTCAAGCCAACGACGAGGCTGTGGCAATCATCTTGGGTGACTTGGATAACAAGTTGGACTACTTGTCTTATGGTCAGCTCAAAGCGCTTACCGCACGCGTGGCCAACGGGCTGGCGGAACTGGGGGTCAAACCGGGGGATCGCGTGGCGATCACGATGCCCATGACCGCCGATGCAATCGCTATCTTTCTGGGCATCATTGCTGCTGGCTGTTCGGCTGTAACCATTGCGGACAGTTTTTCAGAAAACGAGATGGCCGTCCGGATAGAGATTACGCAGCCGAAGTGTATCTTCATTCAAGACGAGATCATGCGTGGCGGGAAAGCCCATGGGCTGTTTGCGAAAATTGCGATGCATCAAGATTTGCGAGCCATCGTGTTGCGAG
>JAGQPR010000722.1 GCA_020426625.1 Planctomycetales bacterium | reverse complement strand
CCCTGAGATAACAGATAGCAGCGTGTTGCCGATGGCACGTGTTTCCGCGCTCAGTCGGCTTGTTCTCGGGCGCTGGCGCAGGCGGGTGTTCTCGGGCGCTGGCGCAGGTGGGACAAGATCGAGATAATAGTCCGACTTGTCCAGCGCAACTACGAGCACTCGAGTACCTCCATCGTTGAAAATGAAACGATAAGGAAAGTCAAAACTCCCTGGGAAGATTTTGAGTTTGGCGGCGTTAACATACCGTGGTTCGTAACCCGATGGGTTAGTTTTATAGTTGGGCATTTAGGGATCCATAGCAGGCTTGACTTTCGCTTTTAGGTGCCACCAGGGCATACTATCCCGTCTCTTGGGATAGTCGCGAATAGTGCGAACAGAGAGGGGCCGATTCGTCCTCCCGAACGCAGTCGCTTCAGCCCCTTTTTTCAGCGAGAGTTGGCCGGCAAAGGCACGAAGCCGCAGCGTCGTCGCAAGAGCGATTCCCCGATTGGATGCCTTGGCAAGGCTCAAGGTACGAGGCGGGCGGTGTGGTACATTGGTGGCTGGCCTGTCAAAAGCAAATATACATAACGCCGTTTCTATTCTGCCATGCTATGGTTGAAACCTTGTTGTCCCTAGCGCTTCAACCCAGTAGCACGCACGCCGAAGGCTCGAACAATGTGTTTATTGAAATCAGTTGTGTTGGCTTCGATCGTTGTCATAAATCTGGCTGCAACCTGTTGCGCACAGCAGCCGCGAAAGTTGGCGGTTGTCGTGGGCGTGGATGTCTATCGGTCGACCTCAGGCTTGCCACCCTTGCGGTATGCGAGCAACGATGCGCATGAACTGGCGGGAGTCCTGCGTGAGCAAGGCTACACGGTGTTTGAAATGACACATGCTGTGGCGAGACAACCGGACAACGAAACGCTGGCACCCAACGTCGATTACATTCGTGATCAAATCAAGCGTGTCTTGGGCTTCCCGAATCTTGGCGCCAAGGATTCCGTAATTCTTTCCTTTCATGGACATGGCGTGCAATTTGAGCTCACCACAAAAGCGGCGAATGGCAAGCAGGAATCGAGGGAGCCTAAGTTCTTTTTTTGTCCTGCGGATACAACCATTCAAGAACTGCGTACGGCGAACGAGATCACGGAACGCAACCACTTGCTGCCGTTGGATGAACTGTATGCGGATCTAGAAAAATGCACTGCAGCGACTCGTTTGTTGATTGTGGATGCCTGTCGCAGCGACCCGACTCGGCCAGGAGTGTTTCGATCAGGTTTGGCAAGTGCCACGCTGCCCAAACTGCCGCCTCCACCGGGAGGCATTGCAGCTTTCTTCAGTTGCAAAGCGAATGAGCAAGCGTTGGAAGACCCGGATTTCAAACAAGGAGTCTTCACCCATTTCTTGGTCGAAGGCCTACGAGGAACGGCCGATCAACCCGTATCCGGAAGACCCGCAGATGGCATCGTGACCTTCGCAGAACTATCCGCGTACGTTGCCAACAACACCTATGCCTATGTCGTGATCGACAAGAAACTCCCGGCCCAATCGCCCCAGTTGCGTGGCGATATCGATCTCAACTTACCCCTGGCCCGCCAGATCGGACCGGCCAAAGATTTCACCAATTCGATTGGCATGGAATTGGGTCTCATTCCCGCACGGACGTTCACGATGGGCTCTCCTACAACCGAACCCGATCGAAGTGACGACGAAACGCAACACACGGTTACGCTCAGCCGTGATTTCTACATGGGCAAATACGAAGTCACTCAGAGAGAATTTCAGCGTGTGATGGGATTCAACCCCAGTAGCTTTACTGACTCTGATCGCCTACCCGTGGAGACTGTCACTTGGTTTGATGCGGTGATGTTCTGTAGCAAGTTGAGCGAGTTGGACGGTCGCCAAGCCGCATACACGATTTCTGCGATTCAAAAAGATGGTGACAGCATCACGTCAGCGAACGTATCTATCAAGCGAGGAGCAAACGGCTATCGCTTACCCACGGAGGCAGAATGGGAATATGCATGTCGGGCAGGAGAGACGTCGCCATTCAGTTTTGGAGCGAACATCACCACGGATCAAGTGAATTACGATGGCAATTATCCTTACGACGGTGCCCGCAAAGGGTTGTATCGAGAAAAGACAGTGGCAGTGGACGCACTAACGCAAGCGAACGAATTCGGTTTGTTTCAGATGCATGGCAACGTTGCCGAGTGGTGCGCCGATTGGTATGGCGACTATCCGAGCGGAAGTGTGACCGATCCGCAGGGTCCTAACAATGGCTCGTTCCGCGTGAGCCGCGGCGGTGGCTGGGACGACGTCGCCAGGAACTGCCGGTCGGCGGATCGTTTCAGCTACGCGCCGGCCACCCGGTACTTCGGCCTGGGCTTCCGCGTGGCCGTAGGTCGGTAGGCTGAGCTCAAGTCAGGCTAGCCAGGAAGCGTAGCCACGACTGCCAAGCGTACGTAGTCTGTGCTCGCTGTAATGCTGCTAGTGTCAGGAATTGGAAATTCAGTTCCACATAATCCTTCCGCAAAATTAGCCGCTGTGC
>JAGQPR010000721.1 GCA_020426625.1 Planctomycetales bacterium | reverse complement strand
ACGTATTGTCTGAGAGGCTAGCAGGACCGTAAGTGTGAGCAATCACGAAAAGATACGACCGGCCGCATGCACAGTCGCCTGCGGCTTGCCGTTAAACGACTGCGGCGGAATCGTCTCCTGTTGCTAACCGAACACCTGGTCTTTCGCTGCCGAAGAAAACGGGTCAGGTCTAGACCTGACCCCTCTTGCCTTTCGCGGCCACCATCCGGTATCGATGCTAAACTCGAAAACAGCCACTTCCACGACTCACCGACCCCATCTCCAAGTGCTGTGTCCGCGTTTTCTGCGTTAATCGAAATCACGCTAGGGCTGAACACCGAACACAAGGCCTGACCAGGCCCAGGCGAACGACGGCTCGTCAAGTTTGTCGCGTGCGATGCAGTATGCACCTGTTTCTGCCGAGCAGGGGGCTCGGCCGTTGGCGACTCGATAGATAATCAATTTCGCTACAGCAGCAACGCATCCTTGATGAATGCTCATCACTTGGGAAAGAAAGACCCACAAGGTGACCGAGGTGTTGTAAACTCGTGCTGAATCGAGAATCCGACTTGCTTCCCCAAAGACCGACGCGATAGTCTCTTTGCCTATCGAAGATAGCGAAATACAGATCGCCGCAACGCCGAGCATGTTGGACTCGTTTCCGGAATGAATCAAACGGTTGACCGCACATGGGGGCTTCCTTGCCTGACGGGTTTAGGTTGTGAGATACCCAAACTCATCGCAAGTGAAGCACCTTGCTGTCAATCGAACTTAAGCCTAGAACTGCCAGTGCTTTCGGCCGATTAAGTGCCATTCAGACCTGCCCCCTTTTGCCCGTTACATCCTAACGTCCCGATTCAATTTAGACCACTATCCAAAAAGATCTTCGGTATTGACTCTCGTAGTCTTCCTTATACTCAAAGTGCACTGAGTAACTTGAATTCTTATCCCACGAAAACGTGTGAGGTGGAATTATCGCTGCATCTTGAAATTGGGTTTTCCATGGTTCAACACCAGCTTCAAAAACATAGACAGATGGAGTGTTGTAAGTAAGCTCAGACGCAAGTTCCAGTTCGTCCTGAAAATTCACCCCGATTGGAGATTGATCCGATCGAAGTGAAACTCCAATACAAATTGTGAAACCGGTCGGGAATTCGGACCGCAAGCTGGCCAGTATCTCACACGCGTCAGCCATGGCACCCAACTTTCCACCGGGACCTGCAAAGCTATTTGGAAAGTCTTCAAGATGAAGGTCCTCAAAGCTGGAATATCCGCATCGCTCGATATTCGAGCGAATCCAATTGATGAGATGCGTGCGGTTACTGGTCATTTCAGTTACCTAAAGAGGCCAATTGTGCGAGCGTAGCCACTGAAGTTCGCCGGCCGTTAGTGGACGTCCGCCGTGCTTCCATGTTCCGTCAATATTAAGCGCATGCCCGCCGTCAAGATGAACGTGCAATTGCTCTCCTGTAATCTTAGCTTAGGCGTATCAACACGCGTCACGGTTCTTGGAGCTGCACCGCGGTAAATCTGCTGGTTCATTTGATTAGGCTTTGGACCATACTTCGCAAGCCACTGTGCGCGACTTGCGACAATTTCAGCGTCACTTTGTGGCGGAAGCGTTTCCCTAGCAGCCCGCTGTATTGCATCTAGCGGAGCTCCCTCTCCACAATTATGCACCAGGGCCGTTTCTTGGCCGGCGATGACGAAGTAGGTCTGGAGCTGGTGGACGGATAAATTGTGGACGGTTTCATAAACGGTCACAAGGTTCGATAAGCGTCGCACCAACACAATCGTGCCATCGGCACTCAGCAATCGATCGCCGATCCGCAACTCGATCGCGTTGACCCAACCTGCCTCGTTGCCCTTCAGGACTTGGCCATTGCCATTATTGTTGGCATTGCCATTTCCGTTTCCATTAGGCTGATGAGGTCCATTGCCTTGTCCGCGCTCGAGCACCCAGAAGGGATGCTCGGCTGTCGCGGTGACCGTTTCTTCCGCTCGATGCACGTTGCCATTGATGAATGTATACTTCACGCGGTGCAATTTGAGGCTGGCGCAATGAGTCGTTTTCGATTAAAGCATCAAAGCTGGACGCGACCTGTATAATGTCGATCAACGTGCGATTGCCGCTGGCCGTAACGGTATTGGTGACAATCTTGGCTCCTTGCTCGCCAGTCAACGGATCCCATGCAAGCACTCGTTCGCCGATCTCGATGTCTTCGATCGCTCGTGGTGATCCGTCACCCATGAGCACTTGCGTGCCACTAACAAAGCTATTGGAACAGCTCTTGCCCAAACTCTTAGCCGATGAGCGTGTCGCGTCGGCAACTTCGTCGACTTTGCCTAGCGTTGCTTTGAGCTTGCTAAGCCCAGAAAGAATCTTAGGAGCGTTCTTGATAGCTCCGACCAGGCGGAGGAAAGCGGACACAGCACTTGGTCACACAGTACTTGGACACAGAACTTGGTCATGGGGATTCAAGCGTAGCAACTCACTCTCCCTCTATACAACATATTGCCGCGGGGTGAATTAGCTACGGAGTAGCGGCAGTTTG
>JAGQPR010000720.1 GCA_020426625.1 Planctomycetales bacterium | reverse complement strand
GATTAGCGAGAAGTGTCAGTTTTTTTCCTCAGTTCCTAACTAAACTAGCCGAGTTGCTCGAATAGAAGCGCTGTGCTTCACTCTGCCTTACGCTGCTGCAGCGAAAAAAGACATTCTGGGTCAAAGCGGTAAGCCAAGTTTGGCTGTGCGAGACGCTTTGACATTGGCATGGACACCTGGTTGGAAATCGCCAACGAGAGGTCAAGGAAATGCAGCCCGCCGGGCGAAAATGCCTAAATGCCGGCCAAAACCATGAACCGATGAAGATACACGCGTGCCAGCTTCGTTGAACAGCGTCTCCGACACACGGCGTCCAACCGGTTGCTGGGCGCTTTTCTCTGTCCCGCTCAACGTCTCGTGGCAAAGACGGGTGCATGCCTTACCTGGTAGGCAAGAACTGCTCCTTACCTAAACTATAGAAGCAAGAAATTAAGGAGTTTGATACTGTCCCTGCCGTGTCAGAAGTACCTGCGCGAAGGGCTCTTCATGGATGGTCATTCTATTTTTGATCTTCCTTCGTTTAGTCACTCCCTTTTCCTGTTACACGTTTTCCTGGTACACGGTTATGGCAAAGCACACGCCAAGATACTGGCTGTTAAAAACGGAGCCTGAGACATTCAGTATCGACGACCTGGCGAGCTCGCCTAAACAAACGACCTGCTGGGACGGGGTACGAAATTACCAAGCTCGCAATACTTTGCGCGACGAAATGAAGCTCGGCGACTTGGTGCTGTTTTACCACAGCAATGCCAAACCTCCCGGAATCGCCGGTATTGCCAAAGTCGTTGCGGAAGGTTACCCAGACCATACGGCCTTTGACGAAAGCGACGATCACTACGATCCCAAATCAAAGCAAAGCGAGCCAACTTGGTATATGGTGGACATTCAATTGGTAAAGAAGTTTAGGCAACTGGTGTCATTGCCGGAACTGAGAGACAATCCACAACTGGCTGGCATGGTACTTTTGCAAAAGGGCTCAAGATTGAGCGTTCAGCCGGTCGCACCAGAGCACTATCAAACCATTGTCAAAAATGCCAAATAGCCACTGCCGGCAGAGTGCCCTCAGTTGTCGCAGTTGTTGAAAACCACTGCTACTGTTAGCCTGTTGACCGAGTAAACTCAACCGGCGGAAACCCAAGGCGCCTCCCGCGCCTCGCCATAGGTTCGGCTTGCCGCAAGAAACTCGCCTTGTGACAGGTTACAAATTACTGCAGCAAAATACGCGGCAGCGCCGAACCCGCATCTCCAACCCATTACCGATACCGTGCCCTATGACAGATTCTGCAAAAATCATCTACACGCTTACCGACGAAGCTCCCGCACTTGCAACGCGTTCTCTGTTGCCAATTATTAGCGGCTTTACCCGCAGTTCCGGCGTTGTTGTCGAAGCCCAGGATATTTCGCTAGCTGGCAGAATACTGGCTAACTTTCCGGATTTTCTACGTCCAGAACAACGCGTACCAGACGCATTGGGCGAGCTGGGAGAGTTGGCCAAGACGCCGCAGGCAAATATTATCAAGCTGCCTAACATTAGCGCTTCCATTCCCCAACTGATCGAAGCCATCGTCGAGTTGCGTGAGCACGGGTTTCCTGTCCCCGAGTTTCCGGAAGAGCCGCAGAGCGAAGAGCAAAAGGAGATCCGCTCGCGGTACGCGCGCGTACTGGGCAGCGCTGTGAACCCAGTACTACGAGAAGGCAATTCTGATCGCCGTGTTGCTGCATCGGTCAAGGAATACGCCAAGAAGAATCCACATTCGATGGGTGCTTGGTCAGCTGAATCCAAAACGCATGTGGCTAGCATGTCTGCGGGAGACTTCTATGCCAGCGAACGCTCACACACGATGACGACCGCTTCCCAGCTGCGAATCGAATTGAAGGGCGAGCAGGGGCATGTGACGGTTTTGAAAGAAAAGCTGAATGTGCAAGCGGGAGAAATCATCGATGCCACGGTTCTTTCTTGCCGCCAGTTGTGTGACTTTCTGCTGCGAGAGCTTGAGGATGCCCGCGCGAAGGGGCTGCTGGTTTCGGTGCATCTCAAAGCTACGATGATGAAGGTCTCCGATCCCATCATCTTCGGACACGCAGTGGCAACCTATCTTCAAGATCTAATCGCCAAGCACGCTGAGTCTCTCAAGCAAATTGGCTTCAACCCAAACAATGGTATCGGAGACTTGGAGAATCGCCTCGCGGCGCTCCCGGCGGACAAGGCCGATGAAATCCACGCTGACTTGCGAGCTGCCTACGCCAAGGGTCCTAGCTTGGCCATGGTCGATTCCGACAAAGGCATTACCAATCTGCATGTGCCCAGCGATATCATTATCGACGCCTCGATGCCAGCAGCCATTCGCGCTTCGGGGAAGATGTGGGGCCCTGACGGCAAACTGGCGGATACCAAGGCCATCATTCCCGATCGCTGTTATGCGGGAATATATCAAGCGACGATCGACGACTGCAAACAACATGGCGCCTTCGATCCAGCCACCATGGGCAGCGTCGCCAACGTTGGCCTGATGGCACAGAAGGCAGAGGAATACGGG
>JAGQPR010000071.1 GCA_020426625.1 Planctomycetales bacterium | reverse complement strand
CGGAAACGACGTCACTTTCGGTGGGAGGGTGAGTTGCGATGAAACCCTGGTGGCGATTAGCGAGAAGTGTCGTGCTTTCATCGATTTTGGTCTCATCAGGCAGCCATCCAATCTTCATCATCAAATCTGTTTTAGCTGGACTCACTACCGCGCTGAATCAAGGGTCGTGGTCGAGTCGCTGGTCGTTTGTAGGTAGGCAATATAGTTTTCTAATTGCGGGTCGTTAGTGCGCCGCATATGCCCCAGCAATTCGCTTCTCAATGAACTTAGCTCTTGCCTGGCATCTGTTTGTGCAACGCGATTCTGAAGGGCATGGGGATCCCGCTCATAGTCATACAGTTCCTCAGGGCAACGAAAAAGGTAGTGCCGCACCCGTGCAGCGATCTCCTGATTGTCGCCTGCAGCAGCTTTCATTGCCGCGAATGTTCGCCCTGACATCGATTCGTTACTGAATTTTGTAGTTCCGTCGACCCACCCATTCCAGATATATCCGCTGCCGATCGTAATGACGCCACGCATTGCATAGCTCTTTCCCGAGAACGGTGCGTTGAGGTGGACGAAGATGCGTCTTCGGTCAGGCAGTGTTGCGTCAGGCGTACCATCAATCAGTTTTCGGAACGAAACGCCGTCAGCCCCGGCAAGATTCTTCATGCCGACAATGTCGAGAATTGTGGGGGCCAGATCGATGGAGTTGATCATTTCTTCGGCAATCGTCTCTCCCTTGGCAGCTTTGTGCGGCCAGCGAACGATCAAAGGAGTTCGATTCGAATGCATCCAACAATTGGTCTTGGCGAACGGAACAGAAATACCATGGTCTGACAAGAAAAACACTACCGTGTTCTCAGCGTTTCCCGATTCGTCCAGTACCGACAGGACTTCGCCGACAATTTCGTCGCAGCGGCGAACCGAGGTAAAATACTCAGCGAGCTCCAAGCGAATTTCCGGCAGTTCCGGCAAGAAACCCGGCAACGGGATTTCGTTGGGCGAAAACGGATTGTCTACAAGTGGGACACCCTCCCAAAGATGCGAATCCCGTTCCCGTTGCTCTTGAGGGGCATTAGCGAAAGGGCGGTGAGGATCGTGTGTGTTGACGTTCAGGAAGAACGGTTTGCCTATTGACTCGGCAGTTGCGATGGCCTCCCAGGTTGTCTCGCGGTAGCGTGCTGCCGAGCGGCCATAGCCTAGCTCATGCATATCATAGTGTTCATCGAAAGCATTTTCGCATCGGCTGGGTACTGTATGAACAGCTTTGCCGATTACTGCAGTGTAGTAACCCGCCTCACGGAGCGTTTCAGGCAGCGTCGGCACATCCGGATTGATTTCATTGAATCCGAGGGCTCCACTTCGGTGTGGATAGCGACCAGTCATAATCGAAGCTCGACACGGTTGGCAGATCGCGATGGTGACGTAAGCCTGTTCGAAGCGTAGGCCGTCACCGGCCAAGCGATCCAAGTTGGGTGAAACGCCAGGTAGAGGATTACCAAAGCATCCCAAGGAGTCCCAGTTGAGATCGTCAGCCGTGATCAACAAAATGTTCGGATGATCTGCTGACACAGACGTGTTGGCCAGGCATATTGCAATGAGTAGACTAAAACGAGCTATGCAATTCACTTGTTGACTCTGTTTTCGCAGTACCTAAGCCGCACATCCGACTTCCTGTTGCCTCGAAGCGATAAGCTTCGGGCAAGAACTCCTTAGCCTGACCTACTGGGGCTTCGCCTTGCAGATTCCAAACGATACTTATAACAGCGAGCTTCATCCAGGCTCGACAGTGTCGACCATGCGAGCGTCGAAGAAGTAATTGCCGCAAACGCAGTGAGTGTCTGTTGCGGACCTAACTAGTTGCTGCTTCGCGTCCGAGGTATGAATCCGTTCCAGTATATCGAATCGTCGTGGACACTCTGCCGACTTAGCTCAGATTCGCCACTTCATTTCCTTGACGGTTCATCTATCCCATGATCCTGGAAAAGACCCCGTCGTCTACGAAGAAGATCAACACACCCTGGAGATAGTGACCTTACCATTCGTTCAATGCGGCGTTTGTCTTCTACCAATGGCATGTCGATCGCCCTAGAGACTCGCTACAGTTTCGAATTGCCGCAATCGGCGTAGGCGTATCCTAGCCATCGTTTACCTAGCGACCGCTTACGTTATATGGGCAGATTCATTTCACCCTCCTCCGACAAGGGCTCATCTGCACCTGCAGCTTCAAGCGTGACGGTGTACCTACCTACCATTTCTCATGGAAAGTTTGGTTGATTCACGTCTTGGAATTCCCTTTTCTCATCCGTCTTGGTAAGCGAGGGGCCGAAAATCCTTGATAATTTCGAGAACTATTGGATTGCGGCGATTGACGAGATAGACAGTCTTGGAAAGTGCTGCCAACCTGCCAACCAGACGCGACCGAAACCGCCCTCGCCCAGCAGCCCAACTATTTCGAAATGACTGACTCGAGCCAACGAACGCTCTTCTGAAGGCTTGAGCTCATAACGGCGGCCACAATCATTGCAACGAAAGCTAGAGGCCTTTGTTTACTTGCCTCAGGTGCAGCTTGTGGCAGTACGGACAGGAAAGGGGCGGATACTCGATTTCATCGGCAACTGCAGCAGAAATTGCCGATTGTTCAAAAGTCGCAGTCTTGGCCATCCATTCTCGAGGACGAGTTCAAGTTCTTCCCTCAACTTCGACTGTTCACCGGGTGGCACGCGTTCAACCTAGGATTTGATGCGAGGCTTGCAGCCATTTTTAGGTTCGAGTGCAAACTGATCGCATATCCTATCAATGGTTTCATCCGGCATGGCATCTCCACGATCGGAATCGCTAGGGTTCTTTCTCGAGCAAAGATATTAAAGCTTGTTTGAGCTCAGCGACAAAGCGGGCTCCCCCGCCTACGAACAAATGGGTAACGTTTCCTTGACGGTCGATAACGACAGTCTGAGGAATAGCATTGGCTTCGTATGCTGCAGCCACTTGTCCACCTGTATCGAGCAATACGGTGGCATCGATTCCCAATCGCTCGATCGCAGCTTCAACTCTGGCGAGAGGTTCTTGAATATTGATCGCCACCAAGTTGACTTTGTCGGCTCCAATTTCCGTAATCGCTTCGTCAACCAACGGCATCGTCTGGATGCAAGGTCCACACCAGCTTGCCCAAAAATCCAAGACTACGATTCGGTCACGATTGTCTACCAAGCGGAAAGGTTCGCCGTCCATCGTCCGCAGCCCGAAAACCGGGGCGGGGCTGCCAACCAAATGGGAATTGACACCCGCAGCACCTTCGGCAGAACCACTATCCGCATAGACCCGTGGATATTGGGCAAGAGATAGCGTCCATGGATCCTCCTGAAATTGACGAATTTCATCGGCAATGTCGCGGCCGAACAGAAGTTGGTCAACTTCGGAAATTGCTACGGAGCAGTCACCCAACAAATCACTGGAGCCAATCAAAGCATTATTCACCAATCGCAATGGGCGAAAAGTCAAGCCGCGATCGCCGACACGAATTGCATGAACTTGAAACGGTGATTGAACTTGTTCTTTCGTTATCTCAATAGCATCACCATCTTTGGGTTGCGACTTTTCAGTCCAGTCGCGGTCGTGCAACCAAACGATCTGCGCAATTTGTGCTGCCGGGATTTGCACTAGTTCCAAGCGAATCTCGACGGTGATAATTCCGTCTGCAAAACTAACCAACCTACCACGCAGATAATCACCGGTAACCGAAATCAACAAATGTGTGGGTGGGTCGTCTTTCATCGACCGCGGAACGGTCATCAAACGCTCGAGCTTTTTGGGGGAGATTTCGACGATTTGCGAATTGCGGTTCAGCCAAACATGTTGTACCTGCGGGTTCGTGGCGAACTTGGTCGTGGTCTGCTCAGATGAAAAAGTGATTCCATTTTCGTCAATGCGTTCTACGGTCCCAATTACTGAATCCCCGGAACGAAACATGATTTCTTTGTGGTTGGGATTGATTGTCGGAGTCGCGGACGTAGGGCTCGGAACAGAATTTCCGCCTCCGAGAAATATCTGTAGTGGTCTTGGTACAGCTGGAGCCGGAGCTTCGCCGCGACCTTGCGCCTGTACGGGTTTCGGCAGTGGCCGACGGTAGACGATGGCGCCTTTGGCTGAGTCCACCAAGGCACTGCTGTTGAGGCTGCAATGCGGGTGCCAACGCAATGCCTGATTTTCCCCCTGTGAGCTGTCTTCCTCCAAGTATCCCAGCAGTTGCGTTTCGTTGATCTTGATGGTTCCGTTCTTATGTTTAGTCAAATCGCTGGCGACTCGGGATGCCGATCCGATGACCCCGCGAACGCTTGCGCGAGTGAATGCAATGGTCTCATCGATTCCCTCGGCGTCAAGAATCAGTTTCTCGTCACGGCTTGGCCTGAGAAATCCGCGAAGACGAGAGCGATCCGAAAGGATGAATTCAATCTCGGTCTCTTCAATGACTTCTTCCGATTGATTTTGTTCATCGCCAAGAATCGACGGAACATCTGTTGTTTCAGTCTTGGTCGAGGCAATTGCATCACTTTGCTCGGGATCCAGATCATCCTGTTGGTCGGCTTGTTCTGATGTCAACCCACCTGGAGAACTCACAGGTGGAGGCAATTCAGACTTGGCTGCCGCTGCCGGGTTGGACTTGTCGGCATTTGACGCAGAGCCAGCGTTCGGTGGAGGCACGACATCGGCGCGTCGGAAGTTGTGAATCGACAGTCTGGTTTCTTTACCGTCAATTCCTCTTACCAAGAATTCTTGGGTTTTAGGTTCGAATGCTTCAACATAGCCCTTGATCAATTGTCCTTCGTTATCCAGAACAAAACGATCACCATCGCCACCCGAGGTCGTGGTCAGCCCATCCCATTGGCGAACCTCAAAGCGTTCGATAGACATGGACGGTCCATGATTCGCCAGGTGAACTGAGGAACGTACAATCGGTCGCTCAGCTGGCACTCTTAAAGTATTTAACGGGCGACCGTGCGAATCACATACGGTTACGGTCCCACTAAGTTGATCAAGGTATACGGTCAATTCCAGACGCGTGGTAGTCAGTTTGGTTAGCATGACGATGTCCGCGCTGTCGGTTGCATCGCGAACCAATGCGAGATCGCGATCCCAAACTTCCAGCCTGGCAGCCGCTGGAATCTCTTCAATGCGAGAAACTTTGTTTGTTTTCAAGGTCCCCAGCGAGAAAACAAAATCTGGAGATCCCTTCCAGCTGAGAACCATATGGATTTGCGCCTTGGCGGGAATGTTGACATCACCAACGATCTTGGCGCCCTGACGCGTAGCGACCAACGCACCAGCTTCAAATTGCCAGTCTTCGGCATTTCCTTGTCGAATCCAGCGCTCGTCGTCAACGGGGCCGGAGTAGACCAATTGACCAGCGTAGGCGGCATCGACGATAGTCAGACATGAAGAACGTGCCAAGCGAACCTCGCCGAGAATAGGAGACGCAATGGTCAACCATTGGTCATCCATTGAAAGCAGATCGCCAGCGAGCATTCCGCCGCGGGTCATTTCAAAAAGCTGCCCTTTGGGTGCGGGATCAGGCTGCTCCGCCCCGTCTTCGACTCGAGTGGACATTACTGATCTCAATGCCTTGAGATCGATGTGAAATGGCTCTGTGAAACCTTCGGACTGCCAGCCCAAACGCTCGGGATGTTGCGACGCCACGATGTAGCCCGCAGAGAAGCCGCCATCGTTTAACCTCAACCGCGCCAGTTCTTCCTCTGCCCGCGCGCCGGTGGCGACTACATTCATCCAGGTGGCGACGATTACAATCGCATGTAGATAGGCAACGGCAGCGAAGCCACTGAATGCTTTCCTTAGCCAATTGAGGTGGCACCAACCAGTTACACAAGTTGATGCAGCTGAAACCATCCCGGCGTTCTTACTGACTTCAGTTGACATGCTAGCGTTCATAAATAGGTAGGAAACGATAGTTTAGAGCGAGTGAAAGCAGATTGAGTGAAGTTGAAGTGGGCTTACCAAATTGGCCATTGAAGCTGCCGTCACCATTTTGTGCTGCCTTAAGCGTCCGGATTGTGGAGCGATTCCACTTTTCCCAGGCATCCACATCCGCTTGGAACAGCGCCTGAGCAAGATAATATCGCGAATACTCAGCGTAGTGAGAGGATTCAGTCATGTTGGCGACTACGTATTTCTTGGCGGACTCGTATTGCTTCAGGTCTTTTCGTTTGGCAATGCTGTAAACCAAACAAGCGATCGACGAACGAGCGATTGATTGTCCGAATCCGCCCAAGCCACCTGAGTAGCCGACGGCTCCGTTGTCGCCGGTCATTGAACTGAAGTAGCGTATGGCGGTGTCAATCGATTTGTCCGGGACTTCGATGCCCGCATTGCGAGCAGCCAGCAATCCCATCAACACGGATCCACTGACCGAAGTGTCTGCATCGCGTGATCCAGGCGAATACCGCCATGCATTGTGCGGATTTTTCGACTGAGAAGTGACCGCACAGCGGACTGCCAATTCCAGGGCTTCCGCAATGGTTCGCTCCTTACCAGCCACCGGACTACCCGTTTCCCAGAGATCTGTTTCATCTACAGCTCCATAGGCTTCGCTGAGTCCCAGAGTAGCAAATCCATGCTGATACATACTGTCCCCCATGTAACCGGTGGAACCGCTTTGGCTGCGAATGATATAGCGGATGGCTTTCCGTATCGGCAGCGAGTACGTTCCAAAATTCGGATCTTCTCCGGAAGCCAGCATGGCCATAAGCGCCAGCCCGGTCGTACCTGGACCAGTGTAGCCGTCTGACCAGCTGCCTGACTCATCTTGGGAGCCAACCAGATATTCCAGGCCACGCTCGTATATCTCGCGCACGTCACGCGGAACCAGATCTCCGCCAGTCGCCGCGGCTGGCTGAGCATAAGCGAAAGAGCCAAGCATCAGTGAACCGCATAGGAGAACTGTTGCGAATAGCATAAGTCTGCTGCGGAGACCCAAGTGTTTGGAGTTGTGTCTAGACATTGTTTCCCCGACTGAGTGCGGGAAAGGACTCATTGAATCGGCATCGAACAATACTCATTTCAAAAGAATTCCAGTGTCTCGGGTGATGGGAAGAATAGGTTGATCATGGCAGCCGTCCTACGCAGCCACGTTCCGTGCCGCAGCAATAATTATTGACATGCTTGCATTTTTAGAAACGGTTCGGCATGGGGCTATCGCAATTGAGGTACGATACCCTCGTATTGTGCCCGTAGATTGTTGACCAATTCCAACTGTTTTGCATCCAGTATAGTCTTCAGTTCCTTGGATTCTAACCTGCAAATGGCAGCGTAGCCCAAGTACGACTCCATCTGCATGGGTAACTTCTTGGGAACGGGTTGCTCGTGCAACAGTTTGATTAGCGCGGTGCGTTGCTTGCTCGTCAAAGGCATCAGCCTATCGATGTCGGAAATGGTGGCATCGATTACCGCATGAAAAACCCTTTGCCGCTGCTCGGCTTCGTACTGATCCAAACGTAACGCTTGCTCTTCGTCGAGGGCAGAGGCTAGAATCTTGGCAAACAGTGACTCGTCATCCAGCACACCGGTCTGTGCCCTCTGGTAAAGAGGTGAGACTATCTGCCAGGCTTGTTGCATCTCCTCCTGAACTTGGACATTCAAGTTCTTGGTTTGTTCTCGCGCGTTGCTTACCTCTCGAAAGAATCTGGCCACATCGCCTTGAACTGCCCAGTTCAGTTTCTTGATTTGCTTTTCATTTAACTGACAGATACCCGAAATTCGTTCGACTCGTATGCGCGCTTGATTGTCGATTTTTGCGCGAAACTGACTTTCACTTTGACCGCGGAACAAATACAGATGGATTACATCTTGATTGGCAGGCTGGAAAAACTGTCCCTGGCAAGCGTTAGGTGACAACAGCAATAGGAACAAACCCACTCTTATTTGCGGCAGACAGCTGGCAGCATAAATCGTCGATCTAGCGATCATTGAATTGCAGTCCTCGTTGTTGATCCACGGCCTGCAAATCGATTTGAAAATTGTCGTAGTTGTATCGACTGGTACCCAGTAACAATGTGACTTGCGTTGCACTTAGGGCTTTCTCCAAAACTGGCCGGGGCACGTCGGGCAGGTATTCCAAATTTTGAAAGTAGAATTGCCAATAAAGAGATTTGCCAGTCAGCCAGTCTTGCAAAGAGGATTGCAATTGCTCACGTTGCTCTTGTGTCAAGAACAGCCGCTCGTCAATCTTGCATACCAACACCTTCGCAATGGCTTGCCGACGAAATTCTTCCCGTGCGCGAACTTCCTCCAGATACTTAAGACGTTGGTCCTCCGTTAGGTTTTCCTCAACAAACTGATCGACCAGTATGCACATCATGTTGAAACCACTGGCGTCGTCTCTACGTTGGCGTGCCGCTGGCGCAGCAGCTGCGGCACCGAGGAACCGAGCGATTCCTGCCACCACTCCGTTGGCTGGTGAAGCGACAGACTTAACCATTAGATTCTTGAACCAGGCTTCATCGACGGAATTGAAGGAGGCCACCTGCGCTGGCGACAAATCACATACACGCCTGGCGAGTCCAGATTGAATGTTAAAATGCCGTTGCAACAATTGAGTCATTGGGTCTTCTGGAACTTGCACATGAAAATCAATTTCATCAATCTGTTCCACGACCACCATTTCATCTTCTTCCTCTGCGGCATCCGCCACCGCTGCTTCCTGCGCGATTAGGTTTCTCGACTGCGTGCTGTTCGTGGCCAACGTGACTGCCAATGCGAGTATGATCAGTCGACAAGAGGTGCAGACCGAACACTGAAACGAGCAGAAAGAATCGCAGGGCGTTAATCGTCGACCACAATGGGTGATGCCACAAGTCTCAGGCAGATGTAGAGACTGCGGCATAACCCATCTCGAGGTGTACGTAACGATCGAAAGAAGGTTACTCGCAGGCTTGTGAATTGCAAGAAATCGCATGACCAATCCTCTCGCAAAGACCTGGGGTAAAACGACTTGGTAGCCTTATCCCAGGGCTCAAGCACCCACGCAGAAGTTTTTCCGCAAAAATTAGCCGCATTGGCGTTAGCCAAGGTTGTTCAAGTATCAGAAAACCTGTGCGCTGGTGATTATTACCGCACAAAGACCAAATGCTTCAGTGGGGCCTGACAATCAAAGGAGAACATTAATTTCTGGCTTGTTCCAGTTGGTCAAAGTACTTGTCCAACCCAGCTCGAAATTCTTCAGGTAGTACTCGCCCTGTTTCACCCGTGGCTTGGGTCACATCGCGGACCTCGCGTCGTTCGTTTTGGTTAAGACCCGTGCCAAGCAGGGCTAGCGCCGAGTCTTGAGTGTCGCCTTTGCCACCGCCACCGGGGCTCGCTCCACCACCTCCACCACTTTTCGGATTGATTCGCTTGCATTGAAGCAGCAATTCAATGGCTTCCGTCTCCGCGGCGATAGCGGTAACTCCGGTATTATGAGAAGCCAAAATCGATGTCGCATCCCGCATGACTTCGCTTACTTGGCGTAGCAGTCCAATGTCCTTCGGGAATCGATCGGCTCCCATTGGCAGGGCTTCGATGTCGGCGATCGCCTGATCGGTCCGCTCGCGCAGACCAACTTGGGTTTCGCTCAATCGAGTGGCTTCTTGGTCATGCACCTCCGTTTCCACCGCTTCTCGTGCCTGTTCGGCGACGCGTGTTTCTTCACGCAGGTTAACTTCTCCTTCGAGAATGCGGAGTACTTCCAAGATGATTGACGGTGGTAGGGAATCCGATGTTTTGCTACCTGGGCATTGTCCACTACATGCCGGATCTACCAAGTCTTCCGCCCAACGATCCAAATTGTCGGCCCAGTATTCAGCTTGAGCGATGGACAATCCGTGTTCAACAGGAATCTCTTCGCCCAGTACTTGCAGGGCGGTCAATACTTCAGAGCCTTTCATCTCGTCGAGCACTAACCGGAACTGATTCATGCGTCGTCGTTCGAAGTAGGCTTGCATATCGTCCATAATATATGAGACTTTTTGGCTGCTTTCGTTTTCGACGTCGGTCAGTCCAGCCAACATCTCCTTGTCCTCGGCAGAGATTCTCGAGCCACGCCCGAAAACGGCGTCAATTCGCGAGCCAATTTTCTCGGCCACTTGAACTTGTTCTCTCGAGGCCGCTTTCAAGCGCTTGACCAAAGTAGAACCCTCAAGATTCGCCAGTACATTGTTCAATTCTTCTGCGATTTTCTCGAACTCCGCTAGCAAATCAGCTTGTTCGATAATCGCTTGATCCAGCGGCTCACCGTCATCCTCTGGCTCAGGCTCTTCCTCTTCTTCTCCGGAGTCTGGACTAGGCGGACCGTTGAGAGTTGTTGTCACCAGCCCTTGATTGGAACCGCTAAACTTCTTTTTGGGTTCTCCTTCGTTGGCCCCGTCATCTTCATTTGGCTGCATACTGGATTCGCCATCGACAATCTTCGGAATGACAGGTTGCTCGGGCTGGTTCTCCTTTTCCTCCGACGAAGGTCCACCGCCAGCTCCGGCCGCACGTGCAGCGCCTGCCATGGGCGCCGATTTCTTTTTGCTCTCGCCGCGTGCAATTTCCTTTTGGACCGATGCTTTGTCCAACAAGTCGGACACAGACGGCATTCGATTACCGCCAATATCGTTCAACACTTGCAGCATCTCAGCCCAGCGATCCAGATGCCCAACACCGATTTCCGGATTGCGGGACGCTTGGCGAAGAAGGTCTTCCCCGTTGCGAGAAAGAGCCGTCAGCCGTCTACCATTGGAAGCTTCTAGTGAGGCCTGACGGCGGAGCTCCTTGCGCATTTCTTCGTCCGCCAACTCTTCTGCGGATAGTTCGCGTAATCGTTTATTGTTTTCGTGAAGCTGCAGTTCCTTGTCGCGAACATCAAGGGCGCTGCGATGCCACTTGCTTAGCTGATTCGTAATCCAAACCGCATGCTGTTCGGCAGTTAACACAAACAGCAGATGCGGAGGTGAGTAGACTCGTTCGCGACCGGGCATGTAATCTTCTGCCCAGAGGCGGACTTCGATGGGTTGCGCTTCAATGCCCAAAGCGGAGGCACAGAATGTTGCTGGCACTTGCATGGATGAACTTGAGGGACCGCCAGCGGAAAGCGTCTTTTCGCCATTGGCCTTCTTGGTTAGCAATTGGTCATCAATACCAGACCAAGAGAAACCGATGCGTTTGACGCCAAAATCGTCTGCAGCCAAGGCTTCGAAATTCAATTGCTCACTATCAAGTACCACAGCTTGTCGAGGTAAGCCTTGTGATACGACCGAAGGCAGCTCATCGACAACCGGTTTTACTGCCAATCGGAATGGATCTCGCCCAGCCAGCCCATCGAAATCTTCCCAAGTCATTTCTAAGTTGATCGGATCGAGCCCGAGAGAGAATTCCGAGGTTGCAAAGCCCGCTTGGACCACGTCGACCCTCTGACCGTCGATAGAGGCCGACTGGAGATTGCGTGAAGCGACAGCAACCACCGATGCAACGCTGCCCTCGACCGCGCTGAGTACACCACTGCGGACGTCGTGTTCAACGGGATCTGGCAACTCTAGGTAGGCTGGCAACTTGACGACAGCCGTCGCGCTAATCAAGTCTGGCCGCAGTTTGGGTTCCAAGCTAATGATCTGAGAAAAGTCGCCAACCTGCAGGCGAAATGGAGTGTTACCTGTTAGCGGCGGTATAGCAATCGAATAATGGCCATCTTGCAAACTGGACTCGGTCGATGGCAGCGAACCAATTTGTGACCATGCTGCGTCCGGTTGCCAACGGCTCTCTGCTTTCAGACTTACGTGCAATTCTGTGGATTCGCCGTGTGGTACAACCAGCGTACCAGGCAAGGTATTAATTTCGGTGAATGTGAATCTTGGAGTATTTCGCCAGGGAGTGATGAATCGCGCCCACGCATTGCTGGCCGCAGCTGGAAAGAGCAAAGCTAGTACTAACGTGGCTACGCCCGTTAGCGAGAAGATGCCAGCCAATCCCCGTAATCGCGTGGGTGGTGCCGCCGCTCGAAATTCGCGACTCTTCGCTGCCTCTGCGACTTGAGCGATCGCCGCTGCACACAAGGTTCGGGACCTCGCTTGCTCGGAATCATCTTCAGCCAACTCAATCACACTCAATAACTGATCACCGACAACTGGTTCCCTTACACGCAGCAACCGCGCCAACTGATCCAGCCGGCGATTGGACCAAACCCAGCGATGTAAGGCCCAGGGTACAACCAGCCAAAGAGCCAACGAGGCAAAGAATATTGCCGTGCGAGCGCTGCGCGGAGTATCCAAGAATCGATCGAAAACGTAGACCGTTAGAAACGACAGCAGGATACCAACGATTCCCAACAGAAATGCTTCGCTCAGTTTTGAACTCCACACGCGGCTGCGGAATTGGCCAAGCTGAATTTGCAGCGAGTCTGGGATCTTCAGTCGTTGTAGATTCGAACGACTGTTGCTCGGATCACTAGAATGAGCGGGGGCATGTCTTGGATCAATGCTCATAAATCGGTCTTCCCTTCAAGTGATCTGTCGATCACCGAATAGCTTGTCGACACAACAAACGCACTAGAACCCTTAGTTACCAACAAGTCTTTATAACACTTTATATCAGGCCAATCACCTTTCTGCCCACCCAAAATAACCCCAAAAGTAATATTAGGGTGGCAGCTGAGAGCGGGTGGCTCCACAATTGGACGCGGCGGATCTCATTAGGGGGCTCAGGAACGTCTTGAATGTCCTTGATTAACTGCGAAAGATCCGCAACGTTCGCGACACGCCCTTCAGTAACACGAGACAATTCCTGCATGACTTCAAATCTGGCCGGTTTGCCAACCTGCTCGAGAGTGGCTCCCTGCACGAATAGCGAGGTTGTCAATTCGGAACCATTTTCCTTGCACCGCAGAATGACTTGATATGTACCAGGCTCGGCTGGGGTAAAAACCCCTGCAAAAGCTCCCCATTCCGAACCGCTACTGGCCATCGCCACCGTTTCCGTTCGCCCCGAAGGAGCCACAAAACGTGCGGTTACGAGTCCTTTGCTAAGTGGTTCGCCGTTTTTTTCCATGACGTTGGCGCTGACCGCGATCGTTTGGCGAATTTGCGGCAGTTCGGGGGAATAGTAAAACCGCATGAGTTCACCTTCTGCCATATTTCGCCGATAAGCCATCCAGCGAACGACCTGTCCCCAAAATCGATAATGGTAGATGTCCTCAACACCGCGTCGCCAGCGCCAAGCCGCGTCGGTTCCCATGAAAAGAACTTTACCGGCACCGAAGGTTCGAGTGACCAGCAGCGGAATGCGACCGTATTCGTTGGACGATTCTTGGTGTACAGCAAGCACGTCGGCGCCAGCTTTCGCCCGGATTACTGGTGCATGCCATTGGAACCCGGGTAGGCTCTCCCAAACCTGCATGTTCTCATCTTGTGTGTCAGCCAATTTGGTCAACAGGCTTCGTCGCCCAAGTTCGGTGAGGGCAAAGTGACTAGGCGTTCTCGAGCCCCATCCCATGGGTTGGGCGGGATCGAAAACTACTGGAATTAATGTTGATAAAGGAGATTCATTGAGCGACAGAAGATTGCCTTTCATGCCTGGCATAAATACCAAACCACTTGCTTGTTGTTCCACGAGACCCTTCAGCAATCGGCATTGTTCCTCGGTTAGCTGTTTGTCGTTGAGTCCCACATCGCCCAGGAAAACAACATCATACTGCGACAATTCCTCCAGTCCCTCGGGAAACTCTTGAATGTAATCGCGATTTCCTCCGCCAACCTTCTCCAGACCCGGATGAAACAGCAGGCAATGGAGTTCAACGCCTGGATCACGCGAGAGGGCATTTCGCAAATAGCGGTATTCCCACCGAGGAAGCGATTCAACAACCAAGACTTTCAATTTCTCTTCTCGGATAGCGATCGGCGTTTCGCGAAAATTGTTGTCTTTGATTCTCTCTTCGGGATGAGTGGGCACGGTCAGTGTCAACGTATAATCTGCAACGTTTTCTGGTTTCCAAAGAATTGCATCTGAGGTACGTCCCATAGCCGCAACGCGTATTTGATGTTTGATTGACGTACCATCAGAGACTTTCATTTCCACTTGGGCGACGTGATCGCGCGGCAGAGAACTTTCAATAGTAAACGGAATACGCACCGTTTTTCCAACGATGCCAAATGTTGGCACGTCAAAACTGATTAAGTCCAAGTCGGGCAATCTAGTCTCACTGCCAACCGGCACCGCGAAGATTGGGATGCGTTCCAATCTCAGCCGCATGGCTGCTTGTACTGGGGGCAGACCATCGTTCCAATCTCCATCAGACGCCAATACGACAGCGCGGAGGTTTTCGTGTTCGGTCCGCGCCTTGTCAATAGCCTCGTACAGGTTGCTGCGTGATCCGCTATCGTCTGCACCGAAGCCACTAATTACCACTTCCATGTGCTCGGAGATATCGTTCCACGTTTCCTCATCCAGCAGTGATTCGATCGCCTGCTGTCGAGTCAACAGACCGGCCGAAGATTCGCTGCCAAGACCAACGTCTTGCGTGGTCATGCTCCGCGACTGGTCACCTAAGATGACTACTGTCGGCTGCTCGGCAGGTTTGAATTCTTGGACTGTTTCCGGCTGATTCAAGAGAAATACTGCGAAGCCGACAATAGCGATGCGCAGCAACTCGAGAAAAAAAACAGAACGACGAAAGCCGCTGCGGCGCCATGTGTACCAGCTGAGCGCACAGACACCTGCCACAGCTAATACCGAGATCAGCAGCGAAAGGGTTGTCCATTGGAAGCCAAAACTTGTCTCTGACATAGTCGTTTAATTATTTTACGAGCGCAGATACAGCAAGCGATGCGCAAAAGCTTAAGCAGCGCTACTGGCAACGGCATACCTACGCGGAATGCACAAAGCTGCTTCGATCAACATTGCCAAAATCATACCTATCAGGAACAGTCTCCAGACCTCTCGGACGATCCCCGTCAGGTTGCCAGCTTGGTCGTCCACTCGTGCGAACGGTAGGCCTGCAAACAGTCCTGCCACGCGATCGTCCTGCAATATGTCACGGCGGTCTTCCGCAGCGGAACGATTGACTGCGAACAGGCGCTTGCCAGACTGATAAACGCCTGATTGCGCCGAGTATTCAGTTGACAGGATATTTTCTGGTCCCGAAACTTGTTTCCAATTCAGGGGAACTTCCTGAGAAAACTCAGCGGTCCGTTGAGTTGTATTGCCTAGTGCCAACTGTCCCCGCTGAATGGCCCGTTGTACCGTGATGTACAAGACGATTCCGTTTTCTGCTAAGGACGAAGCGTCCGGCGCGGTCGATGCAGTGCAGAAGTAAACGCCGCCCTTTGAGGTGGGGACTCGGGCAATCAATGGGTCGCCACCCGAGAGTGTTGCCAATTTTGAAAGATCGGCGGTGGAACGCAGGGTAGCGTGAGCGGATATCGACAACTGCCCAACGGGTAGTCCGGTTCCGCTGGCCGTTGCAGCCAACAAGTCTTGGTCGCTGCGCCAGTTTTCAACCATGACCTTAACGTCGCTAGCCTGCCACTGGTCCCAGGCCACCCCGAAAAATTGTTGGCCTACCGGCTCGGAGCCGCTTTGCACGAGGCGCGACGGCGGAAAGAATAACACTTGTCCACCAGCGTTTATGTAATTGGTAAGAGCCGGAGCCGTGGCTGCATCCGGTAAGCGAGTTTGCCAGATCACCAAGGAAGTCTCGTCCAGCACTAGTGAATCCAACTGTTCAGGAGCCAGTACTTCTACTGCGGGATTGATTGAACCATCTTCTGAGACGGAGGCGGCGATTTCTAACGCTCGGGTAGTGGACCGATCTTCGCTTACTATGACAACACGACGAACCGGAGGTTCGTCAAATACAAAGTAGTACTGGTTGTCTGCGTTATTCGAATCGGCAGGAATCGCGATCCGTCCCCAGCCGCGTGTTTGGTTGCTGTCCAAGGGGATGCGGTGATTGCGCACGTCAACTCTCGCACCGTTCATTTCTACATTGATGGTGGTGGTGGCGCCGTCGATCGTAATCTCAACTGGAACAGATACTGCTTTGTCTTCAGCGAGTTCATCGCTACGAGTGATTTGCATCGACAACAACAATTCGTTGGAGCTGATGCCTTGCTCGACGGTCTTGGATTGCTTGACATCCGTAACGCGCACCGACATGTTTTCCGTCGGCATTTGCGGGTATGCCAAGAGATTGATCCTGACCGACTGAGGCAGTTTCTCGAAGCCTTCGCGGACGACACTCCATGTGCCGCTTTCCGCATTCCAATCGGCCTCTTGCAGATCGGAACAGATCCAGATCTCTGTTGGCCCTGGCTTGTTAGCTGTAAGATAGTCGAGTGCCGATTGCATCATGGTTGGCAAGTCTGCTGTGGCGCTGGTGCCCTGTAGGCTGGGAGAAGCGAGTAGGGCTTCCAGGTCTTCATAGGACTGTGGCGGTTGGCCCGATGAATCGATGGCTACCCAACGTTGCGACCCCAATGTTTGCAGAGCGTTTGCCAGTTGTCGTCGCCCGGTATCCAGTTTGGAAACACCACCACTACCCAGTTGCTGCATGCTTGGCGAACGGTCTAGTATCAAAATGGTTGTGTCGGTCTTTCCGCCGCCCGTCAGTCCGAGTAGCCCGCTGGACAACGGACGAGAGACGGCCAAGATTAATCCCAAGACAGCCAAAGTTCGCATAGCCAGTATCAACCACTGACGAATGCGAGCGAATCCACGATTCATGCGATTCGCAGCCAGCAGGAACATCATCGCTCCCCAGCGTCGGGTTTGATATCGCCACTGGTTGATTAGGTGAATGATGATCGGCAGCGCAATCAATGGCAGTGCCACCAACATAAGAGGCTGAAGGAAACTCATTTTCCTGACCTCCTGATTGCGCGTTCAACCAAGAAGTCTCGCAGTTCGTTCTCGTAACTGGAGTCGATCGAGATGCGTCGATAATCCACGGCCGTTTCTAGCACTGTTTTCCGCAGCTGGTTGAGATAGCTGGTTACAGCGGCATGATAACGATCGGCGATCTCTACCGGGTCAGCGAAGATGGAAGTGCCTCCTTCCATGTCGACGAATCGAGTCGGTCGTTGAATGGAAAAAGCCAATTCCTCTGGATCCAACAAGTGAAAAATGGCAACGTCGTGTTTACGGAATCGCAGGTGTTCGAAGCAATCTCGTAGCAACGCAGGATCGACGAACAGATCGGACAGTATCAACACAAAAGCCCGTTGGCGCACGGTCTCTGCCAATTCATGTAGGACCTCGACGATCCCGGTTTCGCCCTGTGGCTTGGCGGCTTCCAGAGTGTCGAACAGAATCTTCAGATGCGCTGGATTTCTACGAGCGGGAAGATTCTGCACGATTCCTTCAGCCACACATGCCAAGCCAACTGCATCTCCCTGTTGAATCGCCATGTAACATAGCGCAGCCGTAATCCGCAGCGCATACTCCAGCTTGGTCAGTCCCACCGTACCAAAGTCCATCGAGCCGCTGGTGTCCAGCACGACGACCATCCGCAGATTCGTGTCAGCCTCGAACTCTTTGATATAGAATCGATCAGATCTGCCGTAGGCGCGCCAATCCAGTCGCCGCAAATCGTCGCCGGGAACGTACTTGCGATATTCGGCGAATTCAACACTCGCTCCACGATGTGGGCTGGCATGACGACCGGACACGTTGCCCAGCATTGGCTTGCGCGACAGGAGCGGTATGGCCGATAGTTGCGCTATTACTCTCGGATCCAGAAAACTGCGATGCTGTCGATCGGTTGACATGCGAAACTCGATGCAGTTCAGTGCAAAAAAAAGTTGACGTTGGTCGCAAACCTTGGGACTCTTCTTACTTGCTTCATATCTTCCTGATTTCACAAGGATGCAAAGAAAACATCGCTGCGCACAAATCTTTGGCCAGGCTTGCAGAACTCACCGTTTGTGGAAAAGCAGCGAGCGGGCGAACTGCCCCACCTAACCCTTGGAACAAGCTTTTCCATCAAGCGTCTGGGGTTTCGTCGAGCAATCTAACGATAATGTCTCGCGCGCTCACGCGTTCCGCTTGTGCGGCAAACGTCGTGATGATTCGATGGGTCATGACGGCAGGTGCGACGGCTTTCACATCTTCGATTCTCACCATGTAACTGCCATACAATGCAGCCCGCGCTTTGGCCCCCAGAATTAAGTTCTGAACCGCGCGTGGTCCGCCACCCCACGCTACCAGCGGCTTGAGCCATTCGGGGGCCGTTGTTCCCGTCGGGCGGGTCTTGCGAACTAACTTGGCGCAGTAGGCATAAATATGATCGGGCACAGGCACTCGTCGTACCAACCGCTGGTGCTCGATAATTTGGTCAGCGGTCATTAAGTGATCCAAATTGACCAACTCTTCGCCGGTGGTGGTACGAGCGATTTGAATCTCCTCCTCCTCGTTAGGATAATCCAGCTCGATCAGCGACATAAATCGGTCCAGCTGTGCTTCCGGTAGCGGGTAAGTGCCTTCCTGCTCAACCGGATTTTGCGTCGCCAGAACCATAAAGGGCGACTCCAGGTGAAACTCCTTACCCAGCACCGTGACTCGCTGTTCCTGCATGGCTTCCAACATGGCCGCTTGCGTCTTTGGGGGAGCTCGATTGATTTCGTCTGCCAGGACGATATTCGCGAACACAGGTCCTTTGACAAATTGAAACTCCCGGCGGCCCCCTTCGTTTTCCTGCAAGATATCCGTGCCGGTGATGTCCATCGGCATTAGATCAGGCGTGAATTGAATTCGGCTGAAATTCAAAGACATCGTTTCAGCCAGCTTGCTGACCAGCAACGTCTTTGCCAATCCGGGTACACCCATTAATAACGCGTGGCGGCGGGCAAACAGGCAAATCGACAATTGTTCGATAGTGTCTTTCTGTCCAACAATCACTCGCGCCAGTTCGCTGACCAGAGCGCGATAGGCTTCGCGAAGACGATCGATTGCCGCAACATCTCCCTCGTTTAGTCTAGCCTCTTGGACGGAAACACTACTCATGCTGCGGCTTTCTTGGTTTGAAATGAATCGATCTTTGAACTGTCCAGGTCAAGGCGCAAAACTGCAGAAGCTTTTAAACCTACCTGTTAGATAAACGTTCTGGCGTGATGCACAGTTTCGCCCAGAGAGTGAACCCAAAAGGTCAAACGCCCTTGAAATACGCAAACCAACCTTTTCATCTCCAGCCCATCGCGAATTCCCCGCGACGGGCGGAGTAAGTTGACTTGGTGACGTTCCCCTAGATGATTCAGTTCTCCGCCGGTCCGTGGTTGGAGCATGATGGCCACTTCAGTAGCAGATTATAAACAAGGCTCCAACGAATTGCTTGTGGTAAAGCTTCGAAATGTTGCCAGAGATATATTGGCCGAAAGTCTTTGTGGAATTGGCGGAAATCGAAAATGGGTGTTTGGCAATCGATCGAACCTGTGGCTTTGGGGCGTGTAACGAGAAGTTAAGCCTGTCCCAGATGGTTTGTTAGGCCCGCAGCCAAGGCACTCATGCAAAACCAGCAAACCGCATGCCCAAGCAAATGCGATTGATGCAGCGACCACAGGCAAATCAAGACGCCTGTACGGAGGCTTTGATCTTCTGAATAAAGTGGTGCTCCCCCGACTTGGTCATCAAGTTTGACGCACGTTTTTCTGCTTCAACCTTTTGATCGAACTCGAATACTGCCACCCGCTTTAGATTCTCGTTGAACACTGCCCAATAGATTCGCGTGCGAGGCTTGGGCTTTGTCCGTCTTCGCGGTTTCGGAGGTGGCTCCGCAGTCACAACTGACGCGGTGGAAGCAGACGCGACGATGGGTTTGACTCGCGTCGGCGTCTTCGATGAGGCAGCGGATTTCGAGTTAACTTTGGACTTTACAGCAGTAGCAGCGCGACCAGCCATGCATGTAGCTCCTCGGAAGAAAGGGAATTAAGATGAGGCCAAGAATACAAAAAATCACGGAGGACAAATTCCGTAAAAACAAGTTGATTGTCATCAACCGAACTCTTCCCTGTTTAACCAAGTTGCAGACACCTCATTCGATGCTGATATCATGAGCCCGAGCTGGAATTGCCTCTTCAGCAACTCAGGCAAATGGCATGGAATGATCGCCAGCTAACGCGTCCGAGGCGGACGCACATTCCGTATTCAAATCGGTAGGTTCTTCATCGACTTGGTCTGATCGCATTATAGCGGATTTAAAAGTGAAAACACATAGCCCCAGGGAGTTTCGGAAATACTTGAGACAACGGCGATTTCCCGCTTGACAAATGGCTTTTTCCAAGCCGGCTGTGGGCAATTCGAATCCTGTCGGCCAAGCTACCTGCAAGCCACATCCAAGCCTGCCTCAGAAAATGGATTACCGCTGCTGCTATCGACAGCTCGGGAGTAAGTGTGTGTTCCAAGGTTTTGTTGGTGTTTTCTCGACGCTATGAAGCTGGCTGTCCGCTTGCGCCTGTTTCCAGGGAATACCCGCTTAAGATCATGTGCAGTGGGCGCGCCAGTAGGTGTAGGAGTTTAGGACGCTTGCTGCTAGAATCGCGGAATTGGTGATCCGATGGTTTCCATCGGACTTTTAATAGCACGCATTTGCTGCGTATGTTCGCGAGCCTCGTTCTGTGTCCGACGCGTGCAATCGCTCCCTCTGAAATCGAATTGAAATTGAAACAGCCCGCCTGCGACGACGCGCAATTGTTGAGTGAATTCGAAGCTCTCTGGATTGAGGCCAATCATATCTGGGAACAGTATCAGGATACTGCTCCATTCCATAACTATGTGAGTGCGGATTATCGTGCGATCTTCGCAGTACTTTGCGAAATGCGAGGGAGTTTCTGGACGGTGTTGGAATGGGGATCAGGGCTGGGTGTCGTGACCATTATGGCAAGTAGGATGGGTTTTGATGCTTGCGGCATTGAAGCCGAACAGGGGCTGGTGGACCGGGCAAATATCTTGGCGGAAAAGTATGGAGCGAAGGCGAGATTTGCACACGGTAGCTTCGTTCCTGATCAATTCGTATGGGACCCTGCCGATGGCGATGAAGTGCACCGGACAATCATCAATGTGCCGGATGCGTATGATGAACTGGATATGGAGCTTCGCGATTTTGATTTAGTCTATGCTTATCCGTGGCCTGACGAACATAGTCTGTACCGCAGTATAATGCGGCAATTCGGCGCGTCTCACGCGACCATGTTAACCTACGACGTGCGCGAGGGACTCCAGCGATACTCAGTACGCAAACGGCAAAAGGCAGAATGACAGCTCATGAAAGTAATCATTCAAGTGACTCAAGGCGAATTCAGCGGTCGCAAGATCGCCCTGCGCTCTCCAGTGTTGTTGTCGATTGGTCGTACAGCCGCTGCTGATTATCCAATCCCGCACGACGGGCAGTTGTCGGGCATTCATTTCGAGCTGGAATTGGAAGCACACGGGGCGTTCTTGCGTGACCGCGAAAGCAGGAATGGCACATTTGTGAACGGGAATCCGGTCTCGTTCTGCCCCTTGAACGATGGCGACAGTATTCGCGCGGGCAATACGACGTTTTCCATTCGCTTCGAAGAGCCGCCCGTTCAGCTTGTTTCCCAACCCAGCTCCGCCGCTGCACCTGCTGCGCTGGACAGTCGACCTCCAATACATGAATCTAGCGGAACCGTTGCTGCAGATGCGGCTGGTGAATTCAATGATCAACCGCTTAAAGCGTCAGCGCCAAAAGAGACCGCACCTCCAGAAAAAGAGCGTGACGCTGAGATTGTAGAGCGACCCGCCATTCAGAAATCAGCTGCTCCTGCGGCGGGTGCTGCACCTCGCTCCCCATCCATCGCTGCTTCGTTGCCGTTCGAGCGAGCGTTCGATGACGAATCGCCAACGGTCGTCAAAGCTGCACTAGAGGCTGCTGCTTGGACGAGCCAGCCATGGCTGCTGGACTACTGCCGAAACGAGGCCGCCGCACCGCGTGTTGAACGCTTGCCGTTCCTGGAAATGTTAGCAATCCTGGCCGAGCCAAGTGACCTGTCGACCATACATCGATTGGCTTTGAACATCGATCTAGGCTGGCAACGAATGCGAGTTGTCGGCTTGTACGGACACCCCGAGTTGTTGCCATTGCTGATTGAAAGTTTCGCAGTTGCTGACAAGAGGATAGCAGTCGCCGCAGGTCAAGCGTTTCAGAAGATCGTTGGCGGTGACTTTGAATCTCAGGACCGAGTGACGCTGCCGCCTGAAGATGGCAGCGAGCCAGACGAATTTGATGCGGAGTTCTTGGAGCAGGAGTACTTGCCCGATGCAAACGCAGCCAAACGCTACTTGCAGCAGCATCGCAGCGAATTGAATGAAGTAACGCGCTGCAGTCGTGGTATCGACGTCAGCCAAGCAGCTCCACCTAACGCTCACATTCAATTGGATTTGGAGTCGCGTTGGGAAGCGGCCATGCGGTCGGCCTACCGCCAAC
>JAGQPR010000719.1 GCA_020426625.1 Planctomycetales bacterium | reverse complement strand
GTCCTGGCGTAGTTTGGCGATCAGTTTTAACGCGACGGCCAGATTGCCGGTGGCCACCAATTCCGCCACGGCTTGCTCCGATGTCTGACTCTGCGCTGAGGGCTGCGCGGTGGTCTTGGGCATAGAATCGGAACGCCCCCCCCGCTTCCTCTCTTTCTTTCCCTTGCTTCTAGTTGGGCCTGCATCTTTGGAAGGTTCTTGTCGGCTACTTGTCGCAAGATTCTTTCGCGTGGATCGAAGCAGTTCATTCGCCTCTGCGTCCAATGCTGCTTGTTGCTCGTGATGCGTCTGCCCTTCCCGCCCACGGAGCACGGTGATCAGGTCCCACCCCTCGCAGTCGACCCAGTCACGGCGCAGCCAAAGAAAACCCAGCCCCAGGCCGAACCCGAGTCCCATCAAGTGCAGCAGACTGCCCGAAACGCTGAAGTTCGAATGCACCAACGTAAATACTTCCAGTACAAGCGACAGGAATCCGTACAACAGAATGGGCATTTCAAAGGATCCCCCGCGGAACCCCAGAAACCATACGACGTCAAAATTGTTACTGGGTGCCCAGACTACCGCTATCCCCAAGATACCGAAGATTGCGGCACTGGCACCCAGCGATGCTCCCCCGCTGGCGAAAAGCATCATCGCTTGTTCAAGGGCAGATTGACCAACGGCAATCAGCATGTAGAGAGCAACGAAAACAACCGAGCCAACTTTGCCCTCGACCACCAAGCCAAAGGACCACAAAACCAACATGTTTGAAGCCAAATGCAATATATCGGCATGCATGAAAGGACTGGCTAGCCACTGTAGCGGGTGTAGACCGTTGCCGTACTCCAGCAACATCGTGAACGTTGGATTGGTTTCACCCTCCAACAACAGCTCTTCAGGCAGAGGCACCTGCAAAAATCTCGCTGGTACGATCAAGAACAGCAACGCGTTAGTCACAATCAAGCTGATCGTGGCAATCGGATAGTGGTAAATCGGCGCGTCAGTATTGTACGGAAAGATCAATGCTGCCTCGCGTTGTCGAATTGACTAGGTGCTGTTGTCGAATCAACTCAAGATGGTCAAAGTGTAGTCATGGTTTCGCGGAAAAAACAGTTTGGTGATGTAAGAATCAAGCCTTGCTTCGAATGCCAATACAGAATGTTTCCCGATGTTTCCCGCGACCAAACGTTGACGGCGTATTAATTCAACTCTTAAAAGGTTGAGAATGATTGAAAGTTGGTCGGTCGCTATTGGTTGAACTGCTGTTTGCTTGGAAATTGGTTTACTTGCGCTGCCAAAAGCTCTCACAATGAGATAAATGTCTCAATTCTAAACTGCCCAGCGAGATGTTGCGTACGCCTGCAAATCGGCGTTTGGTGAATGTCCGCTTTGAAAACCCTGATGGCAATTGGATACGTAGAACAGACAGGCAACAGCCAGACAATACACGTGGCGAGAACCGATCGGAACGCCAACGATTTTGAAATCTGGTTTTTTCTTGGCTTTGGCACGGGGTTAGCTGGCTCATTAGGGAAAAGCTCGCAACGTTTTGCGATTCAAAAGGGGAGAAGACATGGCACGACAAACTTTATTGACAGCAGCGATCGTTTTGGGGGCAGCTACCCATTCATGGGGGCAGAATGCGGCCCTTACACCAATCAATAACTGGAGTTACATGCACCACTCCAGCACTTATGCTGAAGGTGTTTTGCGTGGGAATGCTTCCGTGATTCAGGCTGCTGGACAAGCCAACTACTTGAACTCGGTAGCAGCAGTGAACTACCAAGAGGCACGGCGACAAGCGCTGGAGAACTCCAAGCTGTATGTAAAGACCTACTACGAAAACAAGGAAATCAGCCGTCAGTACCGCGAGAAATACGCCAAGCCTCCAATGACCCCCGAACGCTGGTCGCGAATCATCGCCTCGGCATTGCCCGATCGGTTGACTCCGGACCAGTACGACCCAAGCACAGGCGCTTTAGTATGGCCCCACGTACTTCGCATGGACCGTTATGAGGTCGTTCGTGAGGCCATCGATGATCTACTAGCCCAGCGCACACCGGAAAACAGTGGCGATGGCAGCCCCTTCCAGCGAGAGTTGGCTACGCTGATTGCCACGATGAAAGCGCTGCTGAACAGCAACGTCGATACGCTGACTAGCACACAATTTGGCGACGCACTGGAATTCCTGCGTTCATTGGACTTCGAAGCGAAGCAACCATTGCCTTCGGCCGATTCACCTGCCGCTGCTTCACCCAGCGACGTTGCTGTAGCCGCCAATTAGAGTTAGTGCAACTCTGTGACCCGACCAGTGAGGCGTTTGCCTCAACCCGTCTCCCCACCATGGGCGTCTTCTCACTTCGAGAAGGCGCCTTTTTTTATGCCCCAGTGTTCGGTTTGCGGACGTCAAATCATGCGCATGCCACGCAACATCTAGCGTGAGCGCTGCAGCAATTAATTACGCTGATTTCCGACACTTCTCGCTAATCGCCTCCACGGTTTGTAAATATTCGCCGAAGGGTGAACGGTACCCAGGAACCATACTTTGGGGCCTTGCGGGATTTA
>JAGQPR010000718.1 GCA_020426625.1 Planctomycetales bacterium | reverse complement strand
GAGCTGGCGATTCAAGCTCATTGATCTCCGAGGTGCCGTCCTACAACGATCATTCCAAGTTGTTGATGGTGGTCGATCGCGCTGGTAGCCTCATCGAAGTCACCGATCCAGAGAGTTGGGGACTGCGAAGATACCACGTCGTTTCAAACATCCAGCGCCATTTGCAGGCGCCGTCTGCCTTTGTCGCACGCGTCGCATTGGATGTGGAGATTGAGTCGGAGCAGGAGATTGCACTGCAAGATGTCGCATCGGAGCAATCGATTCAGGGCATTCAAATAAGGCAAATTAGCTATTCCCTCGACGCTAACCAAAGAACTAGAGCTCAGCTGTACTTGCCAAAAGGGACGGCCAGGGGATCGTGTAATGCGCTGGTCTGCATGAGGCAGAATCCCAGTGACACTGACCATGAGCGGGCAATGGAGCTGGCCCGCAGGGGATACGTGTGCATTTTGCCTGACTGGACTGGGGATGTGAAAACGTCTCCGGCATACGATGATGTATGGCAAGTTCAGCGTGCTATCGACGTGCTACAAGCTTGTGAAATCGTTCATGGCGAGCGTTTGGGATACATCGGCGATGCGGCTTTCGGACAACTGGGCCTTTATGCGGCGGCGATCGACCAACGGCTGGTAGCGATTTACTGTGATGCTGAGGAAGCAACCAGCCTGGCAATTCTGCAAACTGCGTCCAACCACTCTCTGGCGGAGCTTATCGCGACCTCCGCACCCCGAGCATTGCGGATCAACCTGCCCCGGCACGCGCAACTGGCGCAGTTGGTGCAAGATCAGGCACAGATCGCCAGAGAAGTTTTTGAATTGCGAAACGTGCCACAGCGGTTGACATGGAACCACAGCGGTCAGATGGAGGAAATCTACGTTTGGCTCGAAGAGAGTTTTCGTCGCCCCCAGCCCAGGTTTGCCAGATAGAGTTTGGCAAGGAGCAAATAATCGTGCAACTTGCTTGGCAGCTTGGCGACGCATATCACGCAGCGGCCAGGTATCGCTGAAATTCGCTAGACAAATGCTTCCCCAGTAACACCAGCAGTCGGCAAAGTTATCCCACTAACGATTGGAAAAGTCGCGCTGGAGGTCTGCACAGGCGTGGCTTCGATTTCGTAGCTGGGATCAGCTAGGGGAGGAGATGGCAACATGTGTGTTGAGACGATGCCATCGCCGAAACTAATGCCCAGCCCACGGCCCGTTTGAACGGTGCTCGAATTTGGGTCCACTTTTTTCAGCTGCCCGATCGCGTCCGCGATGCGAACATAGCTCACTTCGGGAGGGACGTAACAAACCATCTGCCCGAATTTTCGCTCGTGGACCAATCGAACTGAATGCACTCCATACTCCGTTGCCAGAAACCGGTCGAAAGCCGTTGGACTCCCCCCACGCTGCAGATGTCCCAGAATTGTACAGCGAGTTTCTAGCTTGAGCCGTTCTTGCAGTTCAGCAGCCAGCACGTTTCCAATTCCGCCCAGCCGCGTCTGTCGATCATCTTGGCGGCGCTCACGATGGATGGTATCGCCCGAAGGCAACTGTGCTCCCTCGGCAATAACTATGATTGTAAAGTTGCGTCCCGCAGCTCGGCGTGCGCGTATTTGTTGGCAGACTCGGGCATAACTCCAAGGAATTTCCGGCAGCAGGATAACGTCCGCGCCTCCAGCAATTCCGGCGTGCAACGCAATCCAACCCGCGTGCCGCCCCATGACTTCCAGTACCATAATGCGACCATGGCTTGCGGCAGTTGTATGCAAACGGTCAATGGCATCCGTGGCGCAGGCGACTGCCGAGTCGAAGCCGAAAGTGAATACGGTTTTCGACAGGTCATTATCGATGGTTTTCGGCACCCCGACAACAGGAATCCCCACCTCATGGAACTGTTCAGCGACCGCTAAGGACCCATCGCCGCCAACGCAAATCAGGCCGTGAATATTGTGTTGACGAATCGTATCTTGAACCCCCAGCAACAGCCGTGGTTCCAGATCAACTCGCGTGTTCTCTCCCTTGATAGCATTGAAGCGCCCCCGGTTGGTCGAACCGAGTATCGTTCCACCTCGAACCAGGATTCCCCCCGTATTTTCTGCATCCAAAACTTGAAATCTGACAGGGTCGACCAAACCTTCGAATCCGTTCTGGAATCCGACGGTTCGGTAACCCAGCTGTTCACCGCACTTCACCGCACCACGGATCACTGCATTCAATCCAGGGCAGTCCCCTCCGCTGGTCAGTATTCCGATCGTTTTCTGTTCTTCACTGCGTTGCGGCATTCCCTGACTCCACTGGAGGTTTTCACGCGCTGGTCTTACGCACGTACGATGATCTTTTGACACGTCGTTACAATCGTTACAAACGGACACTGCTTAAACTAGTTCATACAAAGATAGGTCACCAACGGCGGCACATCGATACTTGAGCAGGAAACCTTCATTCGGCACGCAAGCCTGCGCGGTGTTACCCGGAAAATTGCCAAACCAGCTAGTGGTTTGGGACAGCTAAAAATTAGGATTGGTCCGTAGTGGGATTCGCCAGAATTCCCCGATTGAGAGGAAT
>JAGQPR010000717.1 GCA_020426625.1 Planctomycetales bacterium | reverse complement strand
CTTTGGCCTCAACGATTCATAGTTGCAGCTGGGTACGGCATTGGGTTTGGCGAACCTACCAAGCAGAATTGAACTTCCGGAGGACAACTCGCAGGTAGGTTCCGCTTGTCGAGCGGAATCAGATGTACGGTCGGAATCCGTTGTTCCGCCAGAGCCAACTTGCGTGCCAGGAGCCCTCGGGCAGATGGCACCTACTAGGGAATTGAGAAAAGCAACTTGGGTCGTGGTGGCGATTAGCGAGAAGTGTCAACGTATCTACACCATAGGCAGCACCGTGGCTGCCAATAGCGTTACCACCAGGCCGGTAATGCCGAGCACTGCCGTCAGAATGCTCCAGGTTTTCAATGTTTCATTGGTCGTCAAAACGCTCATCTTGGAAAACACCCAAAAGCCACTGTTATTCATCCAATCGCCAACGAGCGAGCCGCTGCCAATGGCAGTAGCAAGATAGACGATGTGGAAGCCAAGCGTTTCCTGCGTGAAAGCCATCGCTCCAAACATCGACGAAGTGGTAATCATGGCAACCGTTCCGGAACCCTGCGCGAATTTGACTAGCGATGCTACTGCGAATGCTGTCAACAACACCGTGATTCCGGCGACACTGCCAGCTTCTCCCAAGGCACTCTTGATCGTGTTGTCAATCCCGGCCGCAGCCAACATTTTTCCAAACGCCCCGCCAGCGGCTGTGATTAGGATAACGACTCCTCCACTCATCAGCGCTTGTTCGACCGTAGTAGACATTTCCTCCAGGGTTGAACGTCGGTACTTGATTACGATGCCAATGGCAATCGCTGCTGAAAAAAGCAAAGCCAAATTTGGGTTTCCGAGATTTTGCGTAACAGCCAACAGCATTTGCCAGCCTGCAGATGTCTTGTCTGCTACAGCTGAAGTGATGGTATTCGTGGCAATCAATATGACGGGCAGCACGACGGGTAGAAGCGAAACCGAGAGTGGCGGCAATTCTTCATCGGTGAAGTCCCTAGCTTCGATTTCGGTGGCGTAGGGTCGCATCTCAATGGGAAAGCGGTGATTGAGTATCCAGCAAGCTGCCAGCCCAACCAGCGACATGGGAATCCCAACCATCACGCCTGCCACGATCATCACGCCCAAGTCGACATGCAAGTTGTCGGCGATTGCCAAGGGACCGGGGGTTGGTGGAACCATCGAATGAGTGACGGCACCGCCTGCTACGATGGCAGTTGTATAGAGCACGTAATTCTTGCGTTTGGAACGCCACATGGAACGTGCTAGAGGTACGAGCAAATAGAAGACGGTGTCGAAAAAAACTGGGATGGAAAGGACAAAGCCACTGCCCATCAAGGCAAAGGGCGCGCGTTCTTCTCCCAATGCCTTGGTGAACGAACGCACGATACGATCTGCGGCACCACTATCCATCAAGCATTTGCCAATCACTGCGGCCAACGCGATTACGATTCCGATGCCGCCAGCCGACTGACCGAAGGCCTCGGCTACCCGAGCAAGTTTGCTGCTTGCAACACCGGGCGACATCAAGCTAACCAGAATGGCAGCGGTTATTAATGCAAAAAAAGCATTCACGCGCAGCAGCATGATCATGCCGATCACAACAGCTACGCCGACGGCTAAGATGACCACCGGATAGTATTCCATCTGAACCTCAACGAAAGGAGATTGTCTAAAAGATGCGGTCGGATGATTTTCGCAATCGAGGTTTGCCGCGCTGGGGACCGGGACGAATTACCGCATTCCCGCAAGTTTCCAAATTGCTGAGCTTAATCGATCCGCCCAGCAATCTCTACTACTAGCAGGAGCACTGAGTGCTAGCTCTTGATCTGACTCGACGAATGAAACAATGAGCCTGCCACGAAATCCACAGCTCTGGCAAGTCAGAGCTGTCCGTGATCAATAGCATTGTGGCCCGAAGCGGGCATTACCGTCAGTTGTTCAGAGAACGAAATTCCCTTAAGATTGCGAGTCTGTTCGGTAAATGTGCAGTTTCCGCCGCGATTGCCCCATCAAATGTTGACAGACTATTCAATCATCTGCGATTAGTATTTACTTGCAACTCCTACCTCAGGTTCTTCGTTGGCCTGTACTACTGGAAACCTAGCTAACTTGAACACCAATTTCTCAAACGATGCTTAGCCAGATTCCACGCAATGTGGGGCGAGACGTCGCCAATGTTCTTTTCTTTCCACTGCAAGCAGTTGCTGCTGAATTTGACGAGCTGGAAAGCTTGCTGTCCCGAGAGGAAATCGCGCGAGCCGACCGTTATGCTTTGGACAAATTACGTCGTCGATACATCATTGGGCGCGCGAGGCTACGACAACTGCTGGGCAAACTCACGGAGACGCCACCAGCTGCCGTTCGTATAAGCTACGAACGCCGTGGAAAACCAAAGCTGGATTCCAATGAAGTTCCACTCGTGCACTTCAATGTGGCCCACTCTGCTGATTGGGCAGCTATCGCCTGGGCGACTTCCGAAATTGGAATCGACTTGGAGATTGCGCAGCCTGGTTTCCAGCACGCGTCGATTGCATCCCAGGTCTTGAGTCAGACTGAACAAATTCAATGGGATCGGATTC
>JAGQPR010000716.1 GCA_020426625.1 Planctomycetales bacterium | reverse complement strand
ACCCGTTCTGTACGTGGTTCAACAATCAGCACGCTCAACTCATACAATCGTTCGGTCCAGCTCAGCGGCTTGACGAGTCCACAGTTTGTCGAGCGTTGCCGCAGCCGAGCATGATCTGCTAGAATCAGGTTGCTGGAGAAGACTCGCTATGAGATCCGCATAGCCGAGCAACAGCTGCACCGGCCAGTTCAACGCTCAATCTATCCGTCAGGAGCCCTGACGGTAATTTTCCTTCACGCACCACTCGCACTCCTTCCCGACGGATAGATTGCAATACGTTTTTTTATCTGGCTTGAGATGGAATCTCCCCGATCAATTCCTGACTTGCTAGATGCCGCACAGTCACCTGACCTGGCGGTAGCTGGACACGCCTGCCGCGAATTGTTGAACCGTCCTGTCGACTGCCAAAGTCACATTGATCGTCTAATCGACCTTCTCCAAAACTCAAATGCGGCGATAACCGACTACGCGTTCCGAACACTCGAGCGCATCGGCCAGCCCGCTGTTGATCCGTTAATTGCAACTTACGTCAAATCGCAAGGTGACTTTCGGCGTTTGCTTGTTGGGCTGATTGCCGGAATCTCTCGGTTTGACGATTACTTTCCGATTCTAAAAACCGAAATCAATGACGGTGAAACGGAATGCCGATACTGGGCCGCAAACTGCCTTGGCCGAAATTACAATGACGATGTCGATTGGCCTCCAGACGCAATGAAATTGTTGGATGATGCCGTTGAAATTCTGGTATCATTAAAGACTGCACTTTAGGAAAACAGCTTACATGTAGGAATTGATCTAGCGACGAAAAAGGCCCGCGTGAAAAATGGAGGTTCTCACACCAATCCACAAAACACGGGGCCAAGGATGGCTAAGCGTAAACCTAGTGGCCGAGCGCCACAAGCTCAACATGGAAAAAAGTCAACGCGTTCGCAGCATGACAAGCGAAAACGGCTTTCCGAGCCAAATCCTGATCGGATACGGACAACAGAGGCCAGTGTTCCGTTATGTGGGCAGGTGAAGACTCTGGCTGAGTCAATGAGTCGAACGCTAGATGTTCGCATCGGATTTCGACTTCCCATTGTGATCGCAGGTATGCTGCTTGCGACCGGACGACGTACTGCGGCCAGTTGGTTCCGTGCAGCTGGCGTCAACGCTGACTGGGACTGTTTTTATAACCTGCTCGCCTCGGTCGGCCGCAGTAGCGCATCGCTGATGCCGGCCGTAGCGAGAGTGGTCCTTAAACGCTTTGATCCTGGTCCCGACGGCTACTGGACCTTGGCCGTCGACGACTCGCCGACCAAGCGTTATGGTCGCCATGTCGAAGCTGCCAACATTCACCACAATCCGACTGCAGGACCTGGCGATGGCGAGTGGTTGTATGGTCACAACTGGGTCTGCTTGGCAGTGGTGCTGTCGCATCCGCTCTTCGGCGTGATTGCATTAGCCTTGCTATCGATGTTGTACGTACGCAAAGATGACATTGCCTCACTTAAGTCGCGTTACGACTGGAAATTTCAGACAAAACATGAGCTAGCTCTTCAGCTTTGCCTTAGAGCCATAGGTACGTTTCGAGCACTTGGATCAACGGCGAAGGTCCTGGTAACCTTTGATGGAGCGTATGCTGCCAAGCCACTTGTTCGTCCCATCTTGGCTGCCGGTGTGGCTATTGTCACACGTTTACGTTGCGATGCAAAACTGTTCGATGTTCCCAAGGCTCGCGTTGGTCAGCGAGGTAGACCTCGCAAGTACGGGCCCAACCGACTCAGCTTGAAGAAGCGGGCGGGCCAGCGAAGCGGTTGGGAGACAATCTGCTACGCATGCCGGGGCATTATGGTTGAACGAAAGTGCAAATCGTTTGTCGCCACAAGCGAGGTCTTCGGCGGTAGCATTCGTGTAGTTATCGTGCAGTACAGCAGAGGGAATTGGGCAGCCTACGCGAGCAGTGACATCTCGATGAGCATCGAGATGATCCTGACAACCGTAGCCAATCGATGGAGCATTGAGGAGCACTTCCATGATGTCAAAGAGATTTGGGGTGCAGGCCAACAACAAGTACGAAACTTGTACTCAAACATCGGTTGCTGGAATCTATGTGGATGGCTGCATGCACTCGTAGAACTTGAGTGCTGGGACAAGCCAAGAGAGCAGTTGGTCGATCGAAGCGATCGCCCCTGGGACAATCCAGATCGACGGCCATCGCATGCTGATCGTAGGCGTCAAATAGCCCGGGAAATGCTGCGCCAAACATTTTCCCACGATCTACAAAACGAGCCTGATCACGATAAAATCAAGGAGCGATTTGAGCAGCTCATAGCACTGGCCGCGTAAACGGGAACCGCTGTTAAGACGATTTCCTAAAGTGCAGTTAGAATTAATCCTCTCAGGAAGGCTTGTTTCCTATAGCCAGCTCGAGCGCGCGGGAGGGTAAAAAAAAACCGCTCTGCGGTGGTGATCAGCGAGAAGTGGGGGATTCGCTGAGAAGTGTCTGTTTTTTAGACGACCCTAACTAGCAACTGCACTTTAGGCAAAAAGCTAAGGCTTTGTCTGAGCGGAATGTATTGTTGCGGACGCTGGGCGGGGGAGCGGCT
>JAGQPR010000715.1 GCA_020426625.1 Planctomycetales bacterium | reverse complement strand
CCACCGCGGGTTGCGTTCCGCTCGCCGGAAGCTCGCATCACTCACCCGCGGCTACAATCTGCCGCTACTCCGTAGCTGTACCAACCGATGGCAGACTGAGAACGCGCCCGGAAAACTCAACTTAGCTGCGACGTAACCAACGGAACGACTTGGCTCTTGAATGAAACATAAAGGTGCGATGGAATCGTAGCCCAGTCTACGACGTTTTCTGATACCTGAAAAACCCTGGCTAACGTCAAAGCTGCCATACTATGCAGAAAAACTTCCATGTGGATGCTCACTCGAACGAGACATTGCAGAAGTGTCAATCCAATAAAGAGATCATATCTCGACAGCATCAATCACTTGTTCACCTGCAGCTAATACTGCTACGCCTCCGCGGCTCAAATAAACTTCATACCATTGTGCAACCAAGTGCATCGCACCTCCGGAAACCATACCGATAGCTGGGAAGTAGCCCAGGCACAACATCAATAGCCCCAAGATGATCGTACACATGCTCAGCAGCCAATAGACCAATGCGCTCACGAGTATTTCCCAAAACATGAGGCGCACGAAGCCAAGGCACCAGCTTAAGTCGAATGATTGTTGAAAGTCTTGGCAAACCATGGCGCGGATCAAGAAAGGAACGGAACCGATTGCGGCTACGACAGCCAGAAACGCTAAGATCGGGACCGCCATGACAACCGCAAACGCGGCAAACTCATCACCGCCGACCGCGGCTCCGATTCCTAAGAAGATCGCGACGAGCAATCCGACCGGAATGAAAATTATCAAACCCAGCGCAAATTGGACCAAGAGGTGAACAACAAAAGGCCAGATGCCCTTCTCGATGTAGTCGCCCAATCGATTCGTATCGATATCCACCGTGGGCTTTCCCGGTAATCCAGCTCGTTTGGCAATCAACTCTGCTCCGTATCCGAATAGTCCGATCTGCCCAATGAACAAGGCGTTCAACAACGCGGCGATCGTGAGCCACAACAGATTATTTCCCCAATTTGGAGAGTCAATCGATGATCGCAGAGCCCTCATCGGCGAGCTCGAAAACTGTGGTTGCGTGGAATAATTCATCCGACTCAGTCCGTCTGGCAAATTGCAAGGATTACGTAAATTACTCAACCGAGCATCAACAGCATACGGTACCCATTGTTCGTCGTCGCTAGGCAAATCTTGCGACTGAAAATAGGATTCGATTTTCTCTCCTGCAGCAAACGGTTGGGCAACCAATCCTCCCTCTGAGAATCTAAGGCAGGACTACAGAAACATGTAGGTACAGCATTGCGTTGACGCCAACGACATTTTACGGCAATGAATTGGACACTTCTCGCTGGTAGGCAAACGACTTGTGCCCGGGCTCGGTCTTGGAACGCACTGACTTCGAGGCTCCGTCTTGCCAGTTTGTTCATTCACCCTTCGTAGTTGGCGGAAACTGCAGGCAGAACCCACATGCAATACACTGCGTTCCCAGGCAGAGCCCGCAAAGTTCCCAGGCAGAGCCCGCAAAGTTCCCAGGCAGAGCCCGCAAAGTCTGGGGACCAGATATATCACGTATCCCATGCCCATATGGTCTCGATGACGGGCTTGAGATTGCAGTATGCGACGTCAGCCGAACGATTTGTTCAGCAGACTCTAGCTAGAACACAGCCTGAATTTTGCCGAAACCGCCTCCCTGGATGATCAGAAAGACCCCCAAGCTGATGAAAATCAGAGCGGAGATGATGGCCTTCACCGGCGCCTTGTTATCTGTCCAATTCATAATTCCATAAATTATGGAATACAACAGCGGCAACAGGAAACAGGCAAAACCTTGTCCCATGCTACGGCCAAAGGCAAAAGCACAAATGCTCAGATGGGCAAAAATCGTAATCGCTGCTCCGGTAATCAGCGCGGTTGCACCAAGTGTGCAGAAAACCGGCAGCGCTTGAACTTTACCCAGGAACGAATTGGGATCTGCGGGCGTTCCCACGATGCCATCAACAATAACAACGCCTGCGCCACACAGCGTGATGGCCCCAATCAAGTAGGACATGATAACCCACCACGGCATGGACGACTTGTCGCGGCGGCTGTCCATCATCAGGTCCCGCTTCATGTTGTCCGAGGCTTCTTGCAGGTGCATATTAGTAAACTCTGGTCCACCTGCAGCCTTGGCGTCAAATCCTTTGGCGCGCTCCCCGGTTTCGAAATTCATGCCACAACTGACACAAACGATTGCTCCGCTCTGCTTGATTGGAGCAGCGCAACTCGGGCAAACTGGACCGGACTTCTTCACCAGTCCTGCGTCATCGAAAAGCGAATCCAAGACGGCTGCCGTCTCAGAACCAGCAGTCGAGCTTGTTTTTGCGACCTTAGGAATCGGGACTTTGATAGGTTTTTGGCAGCTGGGACATTTGCCCTTTTTGCCAGCCAGCTTGTCCGGCACGCTCATCGATTTGCCGCAACTGCAGTTGAACTTGATGGCCATCGAACTGTATCGCTAAGTCCATTGGATGTGAAAAACAGTAAGTATTTGGACACTTCTCGCTAATCGACACCAATTCAACTTACTCTCCCTTGGGAGAGTCGCGAGCGGGCACACGCGAAGCGGGT
>JAGQPR010000714.1 GCA_020426625.1 Planctomycetales bacterium | reverse complement strand
CCGCGTGCTAGCTAGCGCACAGCGGCTAATATTGCGGAAGGATTATGTGGAACTGAATTTCCAAGTCTTGACACTAGCGAACTCGGCACGTTTGCATTTGAAAGGATGGAAGGATCCTTTAGTTTTCTGAACAGTTCCCAAGACAAGCTGGTGGTTCGCCTTGTCCCATGAGGCCGCGCATCGATTGTTGCTCAGAGCGCTTTCAGGAACTTGACCGCGTTGGTCAGCTCAGACTCGCGGTCAATCGTATTGTTACTGCTTTCCAGAATGAACCAGCCACTGTAGTGCCATTCTTCAAGAACGCCAAGAATGTCAGGGAATTCTGCAGACCCTCTTCCAAGCGGCACCTGCAGGCCTCGTCCGCGGGCCAAGTCGCGAACACCGTCGCGTGCTACCACGACCAGCGTTCGCTCGGCACATTCTTTGATCGAGTTCTGGTCGTAGCAGTCGTTGATGATTAGATTGCCGGGATTGAACGCGATGCCAATCGCCTTTTCCTCTAGGCTGTCCAACAAGCCTACCAATCTTTCAACCGGTTCCGAGGCCGTCTCACAAGCCAGCATAGCGCCCACATGTTGGCCGTATCGCGCCAAATCACCCAAGCTCTCGCGCAGCTGGGCGTAGGCGGGATGCTCAGCAGAATCGGGTACGTAGCCGACGGAGTTGATTACAACCCTGGTTCCCAAACTGTAGGCGAATCGCATGGTTTGTTTGGTAGCATCTATCCGGCGATCGAGATCCTGCAGCACGTCGTAACCCCGTCTGGTGGAGAAACGTACTGCTGCAACCCGCAGATTCAGATCATCCAGCATTTTCCTCAGCTGCCTTCGGCCAGTATCAGTCAATTCCTTTGGCCAGGCGCTATTTCGTACGTCGATTTCTACTCCAGTGGCCCCCAAACGCGCTACAGTGTGCAAGGCTTTCTTGAACGGTTGACCTACTGAGCTAAGTCCAATTCCTATGTTCAATTCTGCCACAATGATTCCTCATTCAAATAGGTCGCGTCGAGCTCTGAAGATTCTGCTAGACAGAATTGTACCAATCACATTCTCGGCGGCGCAGAATATGAAGCTAGCCGCAAGCTTGACCCTGTTAATTGTCTTCTTTTTCCCCAACCTTACTAGCCGCGCCTGGTCACAACGCTTGGAAGCCGAGACGATTCTCAGTTGGGATTTCCGCAGGCAGGATGACACGAATTTGGACCAGCTGCCGGACGGCTGGAAGCGGCGGCGTGATCGAGAGCATCCAGCCTTTGTAAAGATGCAGATCACAGCCAAAGATCCTGAGCGAGATCGGGCTTCCAAGTCGGCACAACATCTGATGTCTCAAGTGTGGCATGCATTGAAGACCGGCAATTGGAACCCCAGCTACATTCCTGAAGTGACGCCGCCGGAAATTGCCGAATTCATGGACAAATTCGTGCTAGACAATTGCTTGGAAGTCGTCATGCAAGGCGGCAACGCCGAGTACGTATCACCAATTTTCCCAATGGAGTCGAGGTTTGCGTATCGCTTGCGCGGCTTGGTCGATACGACTAAGTTGTATGGACATACAGCATGGATCGAGTTGCACTTGTTGGATTCGGATGAACAGACCCTACGCGTCCTGCCCACTGCGGCATCGACTGGCGACTCAGCTTGGCATCGCGTGGAGACCGAGTTGGCTTCCGAACAAGACGAGCGGCTGGCCTGGGGCCGCGTTCACATTAAAGTGGACAAGTCCGATGCAACCTATTTTGAAGGCGCGGCCAGATTCGACGCGCTGGCCGTCATGCGCCAGCCGCGTTTGCGTTTGACAACGCCACTGCCCTACCAAATTGCCTCTCCCGGTCAGCCGGTCGTAGTGACTTGCCGCGCCTTGGGAATTCGACAGCTCGGATCCTCGGTAGAATTCTTGCTGCAGGATTGCATGGGCGAGACCATGCGCAGCGAGAAAATCGTATTGCAGCGAGCTGCACCTGGGGAGATGCCTGATCGCTCCTCTCCGGCGGACGCACATTTCGTAGCGAAGCATTCGAATGTCGGGACTGAGGAACTCTTCGACGGAGAAGCCGTCTGGAAATTGCAATTTGATACACCTGGGCTCTATCGGGTTAGCGTGAATCTAGGCAGAGATGCGGGGAAATCCACGCGTCGCGAGTTGCTGATCGCCGTGATGAGCGCTGCTGAACCGTTCAACGCGGGGCCCTTTGGCTGGTCTTGGCCGGATCTCGATAGCGATGCACGGTTTCAAGCACTGCCCGAATTGGTAAGGCACTTTGGCGCGGGCTGGATCAAGATCCCAATTTGGTTTGATAGCACTGACACAAATGCTGCGGATCGACTTGTCGAACTGGCCGACCGCCTGCAAGTAGAGGGTGTAAAGTGTGTGGGAAGAATTGAGAACCCTCCTAAACGCCTGCGAGACATGCTTTTCGACAACGACGATCAAGCGTACTCGGTGTCCGTGTTCCGAGACCCAGCTGCTTGGGAGCCCGTGCTTGAGCCAGTGTTAACGCGTATGGGTTTGAAGATCGCCTGGTTCCAGTTAGGCACTGATGACGATTTTAGCTTTATGGGGGTACCCGACCCAGCCAACATGCTTGCGGATA
>JAGQPR010000713.1 GCA_020426625.1 Planctomycetales bacterium | reverse complement strand
CTGCTCATTTTTCCTGCACTGTTACTACAGTTCTCTTGCATTCGTCGCTATCACTCCAGGAATATGTTGGCTGACGATTCAGTGGGGTCGGGAGCTAACTAATCCACGAATACCTACCACTCAGGCTGCTAGTGTCACAAATCGTAATTCCGATGCCACATCAGCCTCTAGCGCGCTAGCGTGCGGTTCCGTCAAAAACCGCGTGCTAGCTAGTGCACAGCGGCTAATATTGCGGAAGGATTATGTGGAACTGAATTTCCAAGTCTTGACACTAGACTCAGTGCGCTTCAAGCCAGTTGTTACCAACGCCGGTTTCGACTTTAAGTGGCACGGACATTTTCATGGCATTGGACATGCATTCGCGAATCAGTGGAATGACGGTATCTTGCTCGCTTCGGTGCAAATCGAAAACGATCTCATCATGCACCGTCAGCAGCATTTTGGTTTGATAGTTACCTTCTTTCAGCGCGCGATGAACACGTATCATGGCCAGCTTTAGGATGTCTGCTGCCGTACCCTGAATCGGACTGTTCATTGCCAGCCGCTCGGCGGCGTTGGCGACAGTACGACTCTTGGAATTGATATCGCGCAGGTATCGACGTCGCCCGGTTCTCGTTTGCACGTAACCATTTTCGCGAGCAAAGGCAATGGTCTGGTCGATGTAGCGCTGAACACCCGGGTATTTTTCAAAGTAGTTGTGAATTAGATCGTTGGCTTCGGCTCGAGGTATGTTTAGTCGTTGCTGCAAACCAAACGCGGATATTCCGTAAATGATGCCAAAGTTGACCGTCTTGGCTTTGTCGCGCATTTTTCGCGTTACATCCGCTTGATCCACGTGGTAGACCTTCGCGGCGGTAATCCGATGGATATCCTGATCCTGTTGAAAAGCAGCGATCATCGCCTCGTCGCCACTCAATTCCGCCATGACTCGCAGTTCAATCTGTGAGTAGTCAGCCGAAAGGATCAGGTAGTTCTCGTCACGAGGGACAAAGGCAGCACGTATTTCGCGGCCCCTTGGCTTGCGAATCGGAATCGTTTGCAGATTTGGGTTCTTGGATTGCATGCGTCCCGTCGTTGTCCAAGCTTGATCGTATTCGGTATGGATCCGTCCTGTCCTGGGGTCTACGAAGTTTGGTAGCTGGTCGGCATACACGCTCTTCAATTTTACCGCATTGCGGTAGTCCAAGATGTTCGCGATGATCTGGTGTCGGTTGGCCAATCGTTCCAATTCGGTTTCGCGGGTCGAATACTGTCCCGTGGCAGTCTTCTTGGGATTCTTCTCCAGATGCAATTCTTCGTATAGTACAACGCCCAGCTGTTTTGGCGAGTCAATATTGAATTCGTGACCAGCCTCAGCGAAAATCTGCGCACGCAATTCCTCGATAAAGGCTTCGAGTCCTGACGCGTAAGTCTTCAATGCTTGTTTATCGATGCGAATGCCCTCGTACTCCATATCCACGAGCACGGGAACAAGGGGGCATTCGACTTCATAGCACACGGAACTGACACCCTGACGGTCGATATCGGGGCGGATCACGTTGGCCAGTTGTAGAGTAATATCCGCATCCTCGGCCGCGTATTCACCAACTCGCTCGATGGGAACATCTCGCATATTCAACTGGCCATCGCCACGCTCACCTATCAGCTGTTCGATCTTGATGGGGCGATAGTTTAGATATAATTTCGCTAGGTAGTCCAACCCATGACGCATCTCTGGCTCTTTCATGGAATGAGCCAGCATCGTATCCATCAGTGGACCTCGCACTTCAAGACCATGCCACTTGAGAAGCGTCAAGTCAAACTTGAGGTTATGACCTACCTTGGTGATGCTGTCATTTTGGAGCACATCGCGAAATTCGCCAAGGATCTGCTTGGTTTCTCCCACCTGTTCTGGGCAGACAACGTAGAATCCCTGTCCAGCTGCCATTGAGAAAGCTAGCCCAACTGGCAAAGCTGTCTTGGCCTCTACGCCGGTTGTCTCCGTATCGAAGCAAAACTCGCGGCATGTTTGCAATTGCGCAATCAACTCTGCGCGTTCTTGTTCGGTACGAATGATCTTGTAGTCGTGAACTACATCGTGAATCGTCTTTTCAGCCGGAGGGGCCTCGTCGGACAAATTGTCGAACAAAGTTGCTTGGATTTCTTGTTCACGTTTCTTGCGCACGACTGCGGCGCGACTAGCAGAAGAAGAAAACGACTTGCCAAAGATTCGTTTGCCAATTGTGTCGAACTCCAACTCACTCAACAAATCCTTAAGTTTCTTGTTGTCGTAGTCATGCCAACGCAAATCGTCAATTTCGACAGCATGTGGAACATCACATTGAATCGTCACTAGTTTCTTGGACAACGTTGCTTGTTCAACGCCGTCCTGTATTTTCTGCTTTTGAGAGCCTTTCAATTGAGCACTGCTGGCGATTAGTGATTCGATGGAACCATATTCTGCGATCAATTTTTGGGCAGTCTTTGGCCCGATGCCCGGTACTCCGGGAATGTTGTCGCTACTGTCGCCCATCAGACCAAGAATATCGATGACTTGCGCGACCTGGCTAACCTCCCACTTTGCCAAGACCTCAGGCACCCCCAGAATTTCCACTTCGCCGCCTTTGCGACCTGGTTTCA
>JAGQPR010000712.1 GCA_020426625.1 Planctomycetales bacterium | reverse complement strand
CGCGTGTGCCCGCTCGCGACTCTCCCAAGGGCCCAAGGGAGAGTAAGTCGAATTGGTGTCGATTAGCGAGAAGTGTCAAAAGTTGACGCAAACTCGATACTCCTTGGACAACCTGTATGGCTTCAGTCATCTCGCCTCTTGATATCCCTTCAGCCCGAACCGACCAGGTTCCAGGGCAGGTTGTGCGGCATCGTTTCACTGCCGAACAATACCGCGAAATGATTGCGCGAGGCATATTTGCTGAGGATGAACCTATAGAATTGATTCAGGGAGAAATCGTTCGTAAGATGCCTGTTGGAAACGCCCACGCTGCCACTGTGAAAATACTGAATCGTATTTTGTCGAAGTGGGTTCCAAACGACTTGCTGATAAGTGTGCAGGACCCCGTGGCAATGGGCGACAGCGAACCCGAGCCAGATCTGGCGATTTTGTCTTTTTGTGACGATGCTTATGGTTCCAGACGCCCATTACCTGCAGACGTCAAGCTGTTGGTTGAAGTGGCTGATTCTTCGATAATCTACGATCGAGAGGTCAAAGGTTCGTTGTACGCTGCCGCAGGAATCCTGGAGTATTGGATCGTCAACCTGAACAACTCTACAGTTGAAGTGTATCGAGATCCACAGGCTGATGGGCGTTTTGCGACGGTGTCTACAAATTCAATTGGGCAGACGATTCAGCCGTTGGTTGATCCAAGATTGACAGTAGCGGTCAACGATCTGTTTAAGTCCTAGGCCTGTCTCCGTCTATTCACGTTATCTGCCCCGAATTGGTTAAACTCGTATTTGGCGAAATAGATGTTGCATGCCGCTAATTGCTCATGGTTGCTTTCTACCTTGATACCAATTGTTGTACTGAGTTCGTCAATGATAGGTTGGTGCCAGGATGGCAATTTATTGCAGGTCACGCCACCGGCGCAACAAACTGCATCTGAGAATTCATTGCCGAGCTTGGACGGTCCCATCAGAATTGCAAAGTTGCTGTGGAATGCAAATAGTCGCTCTGCAGCAAATACGTTGGAAAAGACTCTTGAGACGAGTCTGTCTCGTGGCATGCTGAAAGACTTGCAACAGGCCCTGAGCACACTCAAGCCTCTGGCAGACACCATTGTAGATGCGGGAAACTTCGATGATCCCCGCTTTGCGAGCTCCGTGGCAGTTAGCCTGCTGCTCAATGACAACCACCAGGCAGATGAGATTGCCGCGATGCTAGAAAAGGTCGGAGACCTAGGGCGGCGACAGTTGGTGTTGCAGACTTGGTACGCCATCTCTCCCGCGTCTGCCGCGAAGTACCTACAGCGGACTCTGTCCCAGGCTAAATTGGTAGACGAACAATGGACTGCCCACATGGTGACAACTGCCTTTTCGTACTCCAGCGGCGAGACTACTGAGTCCGTGTTAGCAGCATGGGAAGATCTTCCTCAGGCGGTACGTATCGCTGCAATCGAACCAATGACTAACACTCTTAGAACTATGCGAAGTTTGGTTGAGGCTGTCGGCTCGGGGAAAGTCGACCGAAACCTTGTGAACACGAACCAGTTGCGCAAGTGGAGCGATCACAGTGACAAGGAGCTTTCCGGAAGAATTCAGCAGATTTGGGGTAGAGTACGTGTTGAGGGAGACAAGGCTCGCGAGCAAGTCGTGGCGCAAACGTTGAAACAAATCCTCTCAGGTGCAACTGGAAGTGCCAGTCGCGGCGAAGCTGTGTTTGAGCGAGTCTGCTCGCAGTGTCACCGCTTTCGCGACAAAGGATTCGAAGTTGGGCCCGATATCACTAACAATGGTCGGGGTAATTTACAGCAGCTGGTCTCCAATATGCTCGATCCGAGCCTGGTGATCGGCGAAGCATTCCAGGCCCGCACCGTGCTCACCAGTGACGGTGAAGTTGTCAGCGGGTTGGTTGTTGCCGACAGTGAAAAGTATCTCAAGTTAAAAGTGCAGGGTGGCAAGACGGTTGAGTTCGATAAGCAGGATGATATCGAAGAGACGAAATTGAGCGATCGGAGTTTGATGCCTGAAGGTCTAGAGGGCCAAGGGGACACTCAACAATTGTTGGACCTAATTGCCTATCTTTGCCTAGTGCATCCACTTGATGCCGCTGAGAATGAACTCATCCCGGGTACGCCGATGCACTTCGTACAGCCCTGACGTTCTGCCGCAGCCTCAGACTCGATCTCAGAGGTGTAAGTGAATGGCATGCGACTGCGGCGCACAAAAAAAACCGCAATCTCTTTGAAGAATGCGGTTCGCTGCACATCAGTGCGAGAGCGGAGGGCACGGGACTCGAACCCGCAACTGGCAAGCCAGCGACTGATTTCGAATCAGCTTCCTAACCATTCGGATACCCTCCTGATTTGCCACATTGTGGCGTGGCCTCAGGCATTCAGCAAGGGCCCTGCCCAGACGGCCAGCGGCGCGTTGACAAACAAAATACTTGTCTCAAGAGGAATTCCGGCAGTAACCGCAAACTCAGCCCGGACCAACTACCAATCGTCTGAAATCTTCAACAGTGGGACATGGAAACTTGGCCTATACCGCAAGCGCGGTGCGCGGCCGCGACATAAGCGCCAACTCAGAAGTTTTTCCTCGTTATTAGACACTTCTCGCTAATCGCCGCCACGGTTTCATC
>JAGQPR010000711.1 GCA_020426625.1 Planctomycetales bacterium | reverse complement strand
AAAGACTTGCTGGCGGTAGTGTCCACTTGGTTTGGGCCGAAAAGCCCACTGCCAATACCCAGGGGGTGGAGGCAGTTCCTTCACTCTTGGAAGAGATTAACGGTCGGCTTTGGGAGATCACGAACAGGTCGATGAAGGCCGCGCAGAAACCGCGGCCTGCAAATCCCACCTTCAGCCCACCTGCAGTGCGGAAAAAAGGCGAATTCGAGAAGACAGCCGATTACGAGGCCTACGTCCAAAACGAGAAAGCCAAACACACCGCGGCGTACAACGCGAGTCTTGCGGCGTACCAGCGAGAGTTAGCGACCTATGAAAGGGAGCTTGCCGAAATCGAAAATAGCGCAGGAGCTATCTACGTTCAGCACGCCAAGCAACACCTTCCTGCTTGGCTGGGCGCCATGGACAAATCTATTCGATATGACGCCGACAAAGAACACTATGTGCTGTCCATCGCTTCGGGCCAGTATCCCGAATACCGCATCACAGGGATCCTGCCTGTCCCGATAGTCGAGGCCAAATCAAAGAACGAGCAGATTCGCAATGCCCCAGCTAAGGTCGTCTTCTCAATCGCTAACGGATCGCTGGAAGCCAAAGGCATCATTGTTTCTACCGAGACCAAAAACTACTCTGGCTCCGCTGCAAGCACAACGAGCCTAATTCTGACCGAACGTGCCGCGCGAGAGCGCGAAGAGCAGCTGGCTGCGGCTGAGCAGGCGGCAAAGGAAAAGCGGCTTCGAGCCGAGATGGCACGGCGAGAAGAAGCCGAACGAATTGCTCGAATCGAAGCCGAAATGAAGGCAGAAGCAGACAAGGCAGCTCGTATCGAAGCACAGCGCATTGCCGTATTTGAAGCCAAAGAAGCCGAGCAGAAACGCTTAGCCGAAGAAGCAGAGAGAAAACGCTCGGCAGAGGAAGCTGAAAGTAGACGTCTTGCTAAGATCGAAGCGCAAAAGGAACACTATCCGAATATTTCCGTGTTTAAAAGATCGGGTGTGGGTTCGGCCTTGTTGTCCTGTGTGGCTAGTAATGGGAACTTGGATTTTCAAGGTCTTGGCCACCCCTCGGAAAACCTGGTTCAGACTGTCTTAAACAAGTCTAATTCATTGGTTATGATGAAATTCAAACTCAATCCAAATTTGAATCAAACAAAATTGGTAAGCGCCACCATGGATGATGACGACAATCCATCCACTATGTTGCTAACTTTAAAATTGGAACTTATCTGCGGCCAGAGGGTATCGGAAGCAATCTTGCCAGACGTTTACAACAACATAAGAACACTAAATGCTGCGCAGCGGTTTATGCGGTAACGACACGCCGTTTCTTGGAACGCCCTGACCACCTCTACCGCGTTCTATAGTTTCACGTCGTTGGCATCAATAGCAAATGATCAAGTAGACGTGCTTTTGCCGCCGCGCGAGCGCTTGGTTTACGCTGAAAGTTGATCTGCCTTTCACCCAGCGCGGCGATGAACCGGTGCCATCCGCTTATTCAAGTCAGCAGTCAAGTCGCCGATATACCCGAACGAGATAGGCCCGCGTCCGCAGCGCCATCGGATGCGCGATAGTCTAGATATCGCGGCCCAACCTGCTGTCCATTCCAAGCAGATGACCGCAGCAAGCGCTGCCGCCAAATGGTAAGTCGGCGGCATTGGAGAGGGCGCGACCAAAATGGTAGGGGCAACTGCATTGAAAACACCCACACCCACTTCCCCACTATTCTGCATCTTCGCCGCGCTTCTCGGATTCACCTCAGCGACTTCCGGGGGTAAGGTTCATGCAGCCAGCTTCGAGTGCGGGAAAGCCAGCACCTCAATAGAAAAGTCGATTTGTCGCGATACGCGGCTGAACGCAGCAGACGAGCAACTCGGCGCCATTTACTCGATGGTCCGACGCAACTTGCCCGATGCGGCATCCATTGCATTGAAAGCGGAACAAAACCGGTGGATAAAGAGTAGAAACGAGCAGTGTGCCTCAGGCTCTGTGGAATGCCTAACGAGCTGGATAGAAGCGCGTATCAGTGCATTAGAGATCCAATACTTTTTGCCCCACGAACTCACGAGCAGAAATGCCCCCTCCGATGAAACGGGCAATCATGAACAACTGACGGCAGCCACTGCAGGGTCTACCAGACAACTCGACAACGAGGATCGAATAGCTTCACCTCCCCCCGTTTTGATTCAGCCACTGCAACGATTAACCAATGAAACACCCGCTATCGGGTTTACCTGCCATCCCAAAGACACGACTGCACGAATTCTTGCATCACCCAACCCCAACGACCTGAAGCCGGGTTGGACCGGTGAATCCAAGGTCGGCACTTCTTGGACATTCCAGGCCGATCACGCGGTTGTAGGCTCGTACGGCGAACAATTCAAATTCATGGTTGGACAACTACTGTCATCCCGCGGCGGCGTGGTGGACAGTAACGTTTACGCACTCCAAGGGGAATGGGATTGTTCATGGCCGAAAGCGAGTGAAGCAACCGAAGCACGCGGGACCGACCAAGAGCTCACCAATACCGCCAGGGGAACCGGCGATACGGGAACGGCTCTCATTCAAACCACATCTGCGAGCGGATTATTGGACCGGCTTGTGGACAACGAGATGTTGGTGATCGCTCTACTCGGAGCGATGGCCCTGGTGCTCGTACTCGCGATCAAGG
>JAGQPR010000710.1 GCA_020426625.1 Planctomycetales bacterium | reverse complement strand
AACCGCGTGCTAGCGCACAGCGGCTAATTTTGCGGAAGGATTATGTGGAACTGAATTTCCAATTCTTGACACTAGCGCACAGCGGCTAATATTGCGGAAGAATTATGTGGAACTGAATTTGCAAGTCTTGACACTGGCCAGGGCCTAAACCTCCACTGCAGAATTCCGTTCCGCTTGGATTGGAATTATGTAGGATAGGGGCCGAACGTAATGCCGCCGGAGTCGGACTTCGGTATCAAAATCGCAGCCCCCGCGCCGGACCTGAATTCTCGACCACCGCTTGGGAAAACATCTCGAGCGCAGGAAAGTACTAACACCAGGACTTGCAAATGATCGCGCTCGCCGTTGCCTGCTTAGTCCAATTGGTGATCGGCTCCGGAGTTCTGGCTGGGGCATTGCTGGTTACTGGCGAAGAAGCGCTAACGAAGGAAACGCTGCTCAAATGCTTGGGAATCACACTGATCGCGCTGTTGATTGGTCTCATACCAGTCTTGGGGCTGTTTTCATTTGTGATTTGGTTAGGCGCATTGATGGCCGTCTTCGAGAAGGACTTCCTGGAGGCCCTGATCATCGCGATCGTCTGTGCTGTGATTAATTTTGTAATTGGATTCGGCCTCTTGGCACTGGCTGGCGCCATGGGGCTGGTCGGCTAGCGTTGGCAGCCAAGGCACTGATGGTTGCGTCCGTCATTCCCGCGCAGGAGGGCCCCCAGTCCCACGCGATGATCCGCTGGTCCACCGCATACGTCCGAACAACTTGGTTCCCCGTCTGCGCGGGGATGACGTTGAGGAATCCCTTGTTCCTGCAGCGGGTGTAAAGCTAGTTCATGATGCCCGAACTAACAAATGTGGGCACCTGTGGTTTCGACATAAACGGCATACAACGAAGTGCTGCCGGTCATGAACAATCTGTTTCGCTGTCTGCCGCCAAAGCAAACATTGCTGCAGATCTCCGGCAACAAGATCTGTCCGATGCGGGTTCCATCAGGTGCGAAGATATGAACGCCGTCGTAACCCTCCCCGACCCAGCCAGCGCTAGCCCAGATATTACCGTCGACATCTGCCCGAATGCCGTCGGCGAGGCCAGCCAGGCTTTCGCCATTTACAGTCAACTCCATTGAGGCGAAGCTCTTTGGATTGGAAAGTCGCTGCTGCTCAAGGACATCCCAGACTTTGATTTCTTTCGGGGCCTGTGAATAGTGGCTGGAACCCGTGTCTGCGACGTATAGCTTTTGGTAGTCGGGAGAGAAGCATAGGCCGTTAGGTTTGTAGATCTCATCGCTGACTTTGTAGAGCTTGCCGGACTTTATATCGATCCGGTAAATAGCTTCTTTTTGGTAGGGCTGCACAGAACCCGTGTCGGCACGGCGTCCTTCGTAATCCATCAAGCCGCCATATCCTGGATCGGTAAACCACACGTCTCCGTTCGGATGCACCACAGCATCATTAGGCGCATTCAGCGACTTACCCGCATACTCCTGCGCTAGTATCGTCTCGCTGCCATCAAACTCATAACGCACGACGCGACGAGTTGCGTGTTGGCACGAGATCTGTCGTCCCTGGTAGTCGAACGTGTTCCCATTGCTATTGCTTGATGGATTGCGGAAGGTAGACACATGCCCATCCTCCTCGAGCCAACGTAGTTGAATATTGCGCGGAATGTCGCTCCAAACCAAATAGCGTCCAACTCCGTTCCAAGCTGGACCCTCCGCCCACAGCATCTCCTGACTGTGGTAAAGGCGTTGTATAGGGCTATTGCCGAGTTTGTATTTGTTGAAACGGTCGTCGAGCACCAAGACGTCCGGCTCAGGATAGCGAACCGGAGGCGCGTTGGGACCATAGTCTCGAGCAAGAGCGCAGGTGGCCGAAGCCGCTGCCGACAGGGACAGAAACGTTCTCCGTGTCAGCTGCGAAGCATTTGGGCGAAAGGTTTGGTTTGTTGCATCAGTTGGCTTGGTATTGTTCATGAAAATGACCTGAGAATCAGTGATGAGAGAATTCTGTTCCGTCAAGCTTTTGGAAACGGAGCAGCGCAAGCTGCTGTCCGTGACGATCGACAATCAGACGTCTGATTGTAATTCGGTCCGCGAGTGACGACGCGGTTGATGACGTTAGTCGAAGGTTTTCAGTGGGTTTCCTGCTGTCGCCACTACGGGGGCAAAATTGACACTTCCCACTACTCGCCAAGCTAGCTCGCCCTTGGGGCCCTTAGGGAGAGTCGTGAGTAATGCGAGCGGGAAAGGGGGGGCTCCGTCGCCAGGTTCCGACGCTCACATCTGCAAGTTGCATGAATCCGATGCAACTTGCGGCAGGCGGGCTAGCTTGCGTTTTCCCAGCGGAGGCCTTCGCCAAGAAGTGTCGCAATGATTCGTAATATACTCGATTTGCGACTGCATGGAGAGTTCACGTTTATCCGCGTGTTGGCCCTCTTTGGGTCGTGAGGATCTTGGCCGGTCGCCGACTCTATTGACGACCAACCTGGCGAGAATCCATGATCAAGTTCGGGTTCGGTCATGACTCTTGTTGTTAGCGTGACGCCGTATTCTCAAGAAATATGACACGGATCGCCACCAATGCAAATTTGGAACCGCTTAGCTACATGCAGTTGCGGTTTAGTCGGCATTTCACGTAGTCGAGTTGGTGTTTTCGACACTTCTCGCTAATCGCCACCAAT
>JAGQPR010000070.1 GCA_020426625.1 Planctomycetales bacterium | reverse complement strand
GAAATGCGATAGCAATTTATTTTCGTCCCTCACCTCGGTCCTCGCCATGCTTTTTGCTGCGCGGCGCTTTTAACTAACCTGGGGGTGGAGAGGCAGATGAAAAATGCCCAAGTTATTTTTCCGCAGGTCTTCAACAAGCATCCAAGCAGAAGTTTTTCCACTCAATTGGACACTTTGCAGTTAGCCACGGTTGTTCAGGTATCAGAAAACTTGTGCGTTAGTGCTTGAACCATCGAGTTAGACGTTTTCCGAGACGAGGCGCCGGATTTCGGCGACCGCTAATTCAAGGGAGCGAGCTGCCATACAAAAATTCATGTGGCCGGATACCTCTGGCTGTATCTCCGTGTACAACTCGGTCGCTCTGGTCAGTTTCGAGAGCTTCTTCGCGGCCAGCTTGAGGTAAGCCTTGGCGTCTCCGGCGTCCAGCGATGGTCCCAGTGCCAACATGAAATCGTAGAGATCTCGATGCACTGAAGCCAACTCCTCATCCTCAGCGGCTTCATCACTATGCTTGAGAAAAGTGCGCACCATCCAAACATGGGCAACTTGTGCGTCGATAGCCCTCATTAATGCAGAATCTAGGCTGCCGCCTGTCTCGTCCATAATTTTTTTGAATTCTAACTTCTGAATCCTGCGAATCAAACTTGTGTGGGCGTGCCCGCCTAGCAACGCTATAGTATGTTTTAGCGAATCCGTTTCGGCATTTGTAGCCGTCGCCTGCGGCGATGCAGTCCATCCGAGAAATCTCACTACTCCGGTTCGAACGGAACCGAAGATCGATATGCCAGATCTCATTGCCCAAGGTCCTCGCCCTCAAGATAGATGGCGTCGCGCGTTACCCACAACCGGTGACGAGTTGTTGCTTGGCCGCACTTGTGATCCCTGGCAGGTAGCCTGGGACGATCGTATCTCGCGAAAGCATGCTACGTTGCGTTGGAACGGCAGCAAGTTGGAAGTATCGCGATTGGAGCAGGCCCGCAATGCCATCTTTTATCGTGGGCAACAACGCGATCACTTTCTGGCCGGCGTCGGCGAGCATTTTGTCATTGGTCAAACAACTTTCACACTGTTGGATCAGCAGGTACAGTTCGAACAGACCAAAGCCCCCGCATTCGCCGAGCAGACATTTTCGGCGCACCTCCTCAGACAAAACAAATACAAAGATGCCGATCGACGCATCGAAACTCTAGGCAAATTGCCGGAGATCATTGCAGGTGCAGCCAACGACAAAGAGTTGTGCGTGCGGATTGTCAACCTGCTGCTCCAAGGTGTGCCGCAAGCTGCCTTTGTCGCCATTCTCAAGCTGCGTAGCCCCGAAGATAGCGACTGCGATATGACCACGGATACGGCGGTGAAACTAACGGTTGTGGAAGCAATCGAAGGGCAGCCAGCACAACCTGAAGTTCGTTTTGGATCGGATTTGGATGTTCTGCACTGGGATTGTCGCGCCTTGACAGGCCAGCACTTTACACCCAGCGCTCAGCTAGTTCGCTCTGCGACTCAAACCAAAGAGAGCGTGCTGCATGTTTGGAGCCGCTCCATCACCGCCAATCCATCTTTTACCCAAAGCGAAAATGTGGACTGGGCATTTTGCACTCCTGTCGTTGCCGAAGCCTGTCCGGGATGGGCCATCTACGTTGCAGGCGATTTCGCTGGCCCTGCAGCAATGCAACTTGGGCCCGACCGAGACGGCTCCGAGGCTCTGCAAGACGATCTAAAATTTACCGAACTGACGGCCACTACTCTAGGCGCGCTCCGCCAGGTGCGGGCGCTACAAAGACGTCAGGACGGTCTGCGGAACTTCTTCGCTCCCGTAGTCCTGGACGCACTTGGCGGTCGTGACCCAGATCAAGTGCTTGCACCCAGAGAAACAGAAGTCTCAGTGCTTTTCTGCGATTTGCGTGGTTTTTCTCAACGCAGCGAAGATGCCTCCGATCGATTGCTGGAATTGCTCCAGCGGGTCAGTGATGCGCTGGGTGTCATGACGCACCACATTCTTGCCAATGGTGGCGTGGTCGGTGACTTTCATGGCGACGCAGCCATGGGTTTTTGGGGGTGGCCGCTTGCAAGTCGAAATTCCATCCAGCAAGTTTGTCAAGCTGCACTGGCGATCCGTCAGGAATTCGAACTGGCTTCGGCGCAGGCCGACCATCCGCTGGCCGATTTCCGCGCCGGCCTGGGTATCGCCTCAGGCCCCGCAGTGGCTGGCAGGATTGGCACCACAGACCAGGTCAAAGTCACGGTGTTCGGCCCGGTAGTCAACCTGGCATCACGGCTGGAGGGAATGACCAAACAATTGCAAACTGCCATCCTAGTTGATGAGCCAACAGCGGAATGGGTGCGTGCCAATGTTCCCGCAGAAGTGCTTAGAATTCGGCGTGTGGCCAAGGTGATTCCCTACGGGATGCAAACTCCATTGGTTGTCAGCGAATTGCTGCCTCCCACAGGATCGAACTGCTTTCTGACCGATGAACACATCGCCGCCTACGAATCTGCCTTGGATCATTTCCTGGACGGCCGATGGGCGGACGCGTTTCGCTACTTGCACCAGGTACCCGCGGAAGATCAGGTCAAGGATTTCTTAACCGTCTTCATCGCCCAGCATCGCCGCACGGCCCCAGATGACTGGCAAGGAATTATCGAGCTCCCTGCCAAGTAGATCCTGGATTACGACTGCACTGTTTGTATCAGGATTCGCAGCCAAGGTGGCCTGTCGAACATCAGGTTAACATGGCGCTTCACTGGAAACTCCTCTGTGGCTTGAAACAAACGCTCACGATGTCCATTTCATTCATATGGCATCGCCACCTACGTTTGGAATTCTCCCCTCCAAGAGCTTGAATTCATTCTCTTTCCCAATTTCGAAATCGACCACAATCTCGCGTATCGAGGCGGGCGCTTGTGCGCATTATTCCGTTTGATCGGTTGGAACTAAGGGTGCGGCGTCCCACTGGGTCTTGAAAAAAGATTTTCCCACCCCATCCAGCACCCTGGCTATTACTTGTGTCCTAGGTTTTTGGGGTTTCGTACGCAGTTGCGTTGCGTTCCAGGCTTGCCTTTGCCAACAAAGCGTACCGGATGCTACCGAAAGTGACACGGGATGATCAAAGTTACACGACTAGATGGCCAACCATTTATTCTTAACGCGGACCTAATCCGCTACGTAGAAGAACGTCCCGACACGTTCATCACGCTCACTACTGGTGAGCGGATTGTGGTCCGCGAGCCCATGGAGACCGTCGTCGAATTGTCAATCGAATATCAGCAACGAAAGGCTATGCTGCCTTCGTTTTTCGCCCCCCCAACGCGTGACGACAATCCCAAAGCTGTACTTGCTAGTCCGTCCCAGCCGTAGAGTCAACGGCAGGCCAAGTTTATTGAAGAAAGCTGATTGAAGTGGATATCACATCACTAGTTGGATTCCTACTGGCGTGTGGACTGATTCTAGGTTCGATCTTGATGGGAACCGCTCCGATTACAGCCTACATCGACATCCCTTCGGTGCTGGTGGTAATCGGTGGCGCCTTGGCGGCAGCCATGATGGCATTCCCGATGAACGCCTTCATGGCCTTGCCGATGGTCATGAAGAAGGCGTTCTTGAACAAACAAGACGATGTACTTTCCATCATTAAGACACTGGTCGAGCTGGCTGAAGTAGCTCGTCGAGATGGACTGCTGGCGTTGGAGGGCAAGATGGCCGACGTCCAACAGCCCGTGATCAAAGCCGGACTGCAAATGGCCATTGATGGCAACGACGCGGACACGATTGAGTCTGTCATGCGCAGTGAAATGGAAGCCATTTCAAGAAGACATAAGCAGGGGAAGTCCATCCTCGATCAGATTGCACGTTTTGCGCCTGCATACGGCATGATCGGAACTCTGATGGGATTGATCATGATGCTTAGCGACATGTCAGATCCCTCTGGCATCGGGGCTGGAATGGCCGTGGCGCTCATCACGACGCTGTACGGAGCAATCGCCGCCAATGTCGGCTTTCAACCGTTTGCAGAAAAGCTTGGTTTGTTGAGCAAATACGAGTTGACTGCGATGGAGCTGGTTGTTCGAGGTGTCTTGGCAATCCAGTCAGGCGAGAGCCCTCGAGCTCTTGAACAACGACTGCTGACGTACGTGCACCCCAAGAAACGGCCAGTCAAGGAGTAAGCTCCAACATTCGCCAACTGCGGCGAGCAACGAGCCACACTTTGCAGGAGAATGATCGTGAATGATGACGACGAAGCAATGGGCATTCCCGAATGGGTGGTCACGTTTGGAGACATGATGTCGCTGCTGCTGACGTTAAAAATTCATCATGCTGGTCTCCATGAGCGAGATCAAAACTGAAGAGAAATTTCAGGCCATGGTTGAGTCGATGCGGAGACAGTTCGGTCACGACATGTCGATGGCCAGTGTGTCTCCCGGCGAACACCATTCACGAACGCATGCTCCGACCGTAATGGCTACTCTGGGTAGAGCTAAGAAAAAGGATACACACAAAGGCGGGACCCCGACACAAGCGCCTGTGGGCGACGATGAACGCGTGAGAATCATTCGCCCTGGGACCAGTACCGCGATCGGCACCGTCGTATTTTTCAAAGATGGCACCATCGAATTGGACCAGGAGTCACGCGAGGCCTTGGACAAAGAAATGGAGCAGATCATCGGTAAGCCCCAAAAAATCGAAATCCGGGGACATACCTCCCAGCAATTGGCGGCCAACGGACCGGCCCCTCTCGACGCGATGGACTTGGGGTATCGCCGAGTTCGCAGCGTCATGCAATACCTTACGGAAAAGCACGCCATTCCCCCAGAACGAATTCGACTCTCGTCGTCTGGAGCATGGGAGCCGATGTTCCTTACCAGCGACACCGAAAAAATGAGAATGAATCCGCGAGTTGAAGTCTTTCTGCTGGAAGAAACGGTGGACCAATTGATCGGCACCGCACAAGAACGCAATGAGACTTTGTTTGATGATGCTAGCAAATAGAGGTTGACACGCTGATGGCTGACAAGTCCAAAGAACCCGAAGAAGTTGCGGGCGCGAAACCTTCCTCTATCGGAAAAGTATTGATTCCGGGATTCATCGCGACGGTGATTGTTGTCGAGACACTGATTTTCTTTTTTATGGTTCCGACAGCTGATGACGTGGCAGCACTTGCCGAAGCTCGCTTGATTGAGAAGATCGAGACCAACATGGAAGCCGATGGCGAAGTCATCGTAGAAGATGAGGAAGCCATCAAAGAATTTTCCATGGGACAGTACGAAATCATCTTCACGCCTCCAGGGTCTGATCGGAATCACCGCGTCGAATTTGAGCTTTTTGGCAAGTCTAAATCGGCAGACCTCGACGCAGCGAAAGCCCTTTTCGAAGAGCGTAAAGGCCGATTGAAGGACAAAATGCTCGAGGAAGTACGCAATGCCTCAATGAACGATCTGCAGCAAATGGCCTTGATCAGGCGACGAGTTTTTGCGACAAGCAGTGAAATCCTCGCGCATGACCCTCCCATCCTTCAAGGGGTTGGCTTTGAACGCTACTTCGTTTACGAAGAGTAATGCGCTCTAGACACTGAAGCGTCAATCGCCGCAGAATAAACCGCGATGGACGCGAGAGTCGCGCGCTGGAACTCCTTGGTCCCCAGGAAGGCAAGCGACATGAGTGAAACGGATTCGACCCAGCCGGAAACTGCCAATCGCGATCAAGCTGCCGATCGGCTGGCCGACAAGGCATCTAAACTGCTAGATGACGCGGAAGCAGCCATTGAATCTCTGGAAGCGGAAGATCTGGCGGCAGCTGCACAGCCTTTTCAGCTGGAAGATCTAGTCGGATTCGAAGGCCCCCCTGAGAAGTGCTCCATCGACCTGCTCAGAGACGTGGATCTCGAACTGAAGATCGAGCTTGGACGCACACACATGTTGTTGGACGATGTCTTGCGGCTGCGTCGTGGTTCCATCGTCACCCTAGACAAGCTGGCTGGCGATCCTGTGGACCTTTACGCCAACGGTCGATTGGTAGCGCGTGGCGAGATATTGGTATTGAACGACAACTTTTGCGTGCGCGTCGCAGAGTTGGTAGGATCCGACTCGCTGTCGGAGTAACCCATTGACCAGCAAGCACTCCGCGCGTTCCCGCCGCCGGTCAGCTTGAACTTGTCTCGACAAGGATGTCGACATGCGACCCAATTTAAAGTGCGTTGCCATTTGTGCCTGCTTGCTCAGCTGGCCTAGCCCTTGGCCCGCAGACTGCCTAGCGCAAAGCCAACCTCTGCCGTTGAATTCACAACGTTTGGCTGCTCAGCCGGCCTACCAGACGCAGGCAGCGGCTGGTCCGCAGGCCACTGGAGATCCATGGACGGCGAGCCGACGACCTGGCAGTATGCCACAGAACCACGGTGCAGTTGCCATCTCCCAGGTCGCTGATTCCCAGGTTCGTCCTTCGTCGGCAGGTGAAGCGATGCAATCCAATACGGCTGCATCCGTTCGGCCAGAAACATCGAAATCCCAACCGACCAGCGACTCAACGCTTACGCCACTGAACCCGAGCTCGCCCGCCGATCGAGTTGCCAACGGTCAAGGATCCGCCCGCAGTACATTGCAGATGCTGGTTTCCATCGGTTCGAGTTTGCTAATCGTGCTGGGACTGTTCTTGGGGTTTGCCTGGTTCTATCGCAAGTCACTATCCGCCTCGCTCGGCAGCGGCCTTCCCAGAGAAGTCGTCGATGTTGTCGGTCGCACTCACATCGCCGCTCGCCAACAACTTTTGCTGGTTCGATTTGGCTCTAAGCTGGTCTTGGTGAGTCTGGTCCAGGGCGACGCACGCGCGATTAGCGAGATCCAGGACCCAGTCGAGGTGGATCGGTTGGCCGGTCTTTGCGAAAGCATCAAACCCGGTAGCGTCAGCCAATCTTTTCGCTCCATTCTCATGCAAGAGGGCAGGGTCTGATGCAACAGCTTGCAGTGCTGCGAAACCACGTATTTGCGATCTTATTCGGGCTAGGGCTGGTCATCCCATCCGCCCCAGCCAGCGCACAATCGTCCATTGATAACGGACCGGCACAGGTCTCACCCAGCGGACGTCTATTCGACCGAATGACGGAAGCAATTCAGAACAACGTTGCGCAAGAACAAACTGCCCAAAGTTTCCTGCTGGCCGGACCAGAACAGTGGACTAGCCGCGAGGGTCTGTCCAGCAGTTTGCAGATTCTACTTTTGCTAACGGTTCTCAGCCTGGCACCGGCAGTACTCTTGATGACAACCTGTTACGTCAGAATCATCGTTGTCATGGGGCTCCTGCGTCAGGCACTGGGCACAGGTCAGTTGCCGCCAAGCCAAGTGATCACTTCGATTTCATTGTTCATGACGATGTTCATCATGGCCCCAGTTTGGAATGAAGTCTATGACAATGCGATTCAGCCGTACACCGCACCTGGATCGTCCATGACCATTCAGCAGGCTTGGGACCAGGCGGTAATTCCCGTAAGAGCGTTTATGATTCGTCAGATCGACGTTGCCAATAATGATGACGACGTGCTGTTGTTTTACAGTTACCATGCTGCGGGATCCGCGCTGCCGGAACATTTCGAAGACTTACCGTTGCGAGTACTGCTGCCAGCTTACATGCTGAGCGAATTGAAAACATCCTTCTTGATGGGCTTTTGCATATTCTTGCCATTCTTGTTAATCGACTTGGTGGTAGCCTCGGTCACCATCTCGATGGGCATGATGATGTTGCCTCCAGCCATGATTTCGTTGCCATTTAAGTTGTTGTTATTTGTATTGATCGATGGTTGGCATTTAGTCGTGGAAATGCTGCTGGTCAGTTTCGGAACTCACGTATAGGATCAGGACCATGAACCCCAGTGACGCTGTCGAATTGGTACGTGGTGCTGTACTGACCGCTATGCTGGTCGGCGCTCCGCTCTTGTTAATGGGGATGTTGGTCGGTTTGGTGGTCAGTCTGCTGCAAGCGGTCACACAAATTCAAGACCAAACACTAAATGCGGTTCCGAAGATCATCGCCATGATCGTCGCCTTGGTAGTTTGCATGCCTTGGATTGCCGACCGCATGATCGAATACACGCGTCGCACGTACACCGAAATACCGTACGTTATCAGCAAATAGAAGCGTAGGTGTATTTGCCATGGGAGATGCATTGGTAGCCATATTGAGTCAACCGCTGTGGGTGTTTCTCAGTGTTTTAGCGAGGATCAGTCCGCCGCTCATGCTAGCTCCTCCAGCTCGCAGCACTGCGGTCCCGATGCGCATCCGCGGTCTTGTGGCTGTCGGGGCAGCTGCACTCTTGACGCCCATGGCTATGCCGACCGCGCTGCCCTTGCCAGGTGATGTTCTCAACGTAGCGATTTCGATGACCGGTGAGATCCTGCTGGGAATTCTGTTGGGCAGCATTATTCTGTTTGCAGTATCGAGCCTGCAGGTTGCAGGTCAGACAGTCGGCCACTTGGCTGGATTCGACATCGCCACAGCTTCGGATCCTGGATCGGACGAGCAAATGCCCGTGGTTTCCAATCTGCTCGGCTATTTCGCCATGGTGATATTTCTGTTGGTGGGCGGGCATCGCCAGCTGATGCGTTGCTGTTTGGAAAGCTTCACTGCTTATCCCGCTGGAGCTGTCGTTTTTTCAACCAGTTGGCTTGTCGAACTGGATATTGCGCTAAGACACACGTTTGTAATTGGCATCCGAGCTGCCGCGCCGATGGCTATCGCCCTATTGATGGCCAACTTGGTTACCGGCCTATTGGCGCGAACGTTGCCACAATTGAACGTTCTCGCCATTGGATTTAACATCAATGCCATGGCTTTGCTGTTATTGTTGTTTGCATCTGTGGGCGGCGTCAGCTGGATTTTTCAGAATGAGCTGACCGTCTGGCTGGACGGTTGCCGTCGCATTGTGGCTGGCTCGTAGCCTAACCAATTCTCGGATTATTAAATTGATTGCGCCCGGCATTGCTGCTACTGTCGAATTCGATTCAATGCGCACGGCTCACAATCTAGCGGGCAGAGAATAAGTGGCGGAAACCGCAGGCGACAAGAAACACGAAGCAACCCCACATCGCCGCCAGGAAGCGCGCGAAAAGGGACAGGTGGCCCGCAGCCAGGACCTCGGATCTGCGCTTGTTCTATTGATCGCAGTCGTCATGCTGTGGTGGAGTGGACCAGGCGTTCTGGATGCCGTGGGCAACATCATGAGAGCCAGCCTGACTCAAGAACGCTACTGGGACGTCGATGCCCGTTCCGTCTCGGCGCTCATCGCAGCTAGCATCACCGAGTGCCTCTATGCGTTACTGCCTATCATGCTCGGCGTTTGTGGCATCATCCTGGTCAACAATTGGTTTCAAATCGGTTTCCTGTTTTTGCCGGACAAAATTGGTATCGACTGGAAACGCATCAATCCGCTCTCGGGCGCAAAACGACTGTTTGAATTGCCGAATTTCGCACGGTTGGGTTTTGGGCTCTTGAAAATCGTACTTGTCACCACCGTGATATGCTTGGGCCTGTGGGGACGTTGGGACCAAATCATCGAATCACATGCTTTGACTGCTGCGGAAGTTGGTGGCATGGTTTGGGATTCGGTCTTGGACATATGCCTTCGCACCGCGATCGTGCTGTTGCTGCTGGCCATCTTGGATTACGGTTTCCAGTGGTGGAAATCGGAGCAAGACCTGAAGATGACCGACCAGGAGCTGCGGGATGAGATGAAGATGATGAACGGAGATCCGCAAATCATGGCCCGCCGCCGAGCTGTCCAACGCCAGCTGGCTTTGAATCGCATTCAAAATGCGGTGCCCAATGCTGATGTCGTGATTACCAACCCCACCGAGTTGGCAATAGCCATCAAGTTCGATCACTTGACAATGCCCGCGCCGATCGTACTGGCCAAGGGGGCGGGTTACGTAGCCGCTCGGATTCGAAAGTTTGCTCTTGAATCAGGTATTCCCGTGCTCGAACGCAAGCCGTTGGCGCAAGCACTTTTTAAAAGCGTTGAAGTTGGCCAACCCATTCCTGTCGAACAGTACGCCGCAGTGGCCGAAGTTCTACGTTATGTCTATCAATTGCAAGGCAAGAAGATTCCCACACTGTAAGCGCCAACGCACAAACTTGCTGATACTTGAACAACCGTGGCGAAACGCCAAAGCGGCTAATCATCCGGAAAAAACATCTGCGTGGATGCCTGGAAATACGATTCCAGCGTATGTAGAAAACGCTCTCGGAATTCGATCTCGCGATAACAACCGAGCGGCTTGACAATCAGACGTGGCTTGGAGTTCACTCTATCGCCTGATTCTCTTGTAAAGTGCCGCCAGCTAGAATAGCCTCATCTACCCTATGGAGGCTTGGCTTTGTTGACTTTATTCGATTCAATCCGTCGCGCAAGTGTTTCTATCCAGGTGAAAAGGTCCGCTCGAGCCAAACGGCGTGCTGTCTATGAGAAACTCGAATCACGCCAACTGCTTTCGGCAGATACAACTGCGGGCATCGGGCTAACCGCGCAATACTATGCTGACGCCAACCTCGAATCGTTGTACACAGTAAGGAACGATGCGACTGTTGATTTCGATTGGGGAAGCGGAGCTCCTCTTGCCGGTATGAATGTGGATGGATTTGGTGTTCGCTGGCAGGGTGAGATCGAATTCCATAACACTGAATTGCACACGTTTCACATTGATGCCGCCGGTGGAGTCAGGTTGTGGATCAATGGCAAGATGCTAATCGATCGTTGGGATGATCTACAAGTGCAGGATGCCACTGGGACGATCGCCGCAGTGGCTGGACGTCGCGCGGACCTGCGACTGGAGTTTCGCGAAACGTCGGGCGCTGCGAATATCACGTTGCAATGGTCCTCGCCGAGCATGCCGATTTCCCCAGTGCCTACACAAGTCTTGCATGCTAGCGAAGTCGGCAGTATTAGAGAGGAAGTTTGGCAGGGAATTGCCGGTTCACTGGTTTCGGATCTAACAGCTAGCGCACTCTTTCCCAATTCCCCCAACGAGGTCAGTGAGCTCGCCGCGTTTGAAGCGATTTCCAACTCTGGCGTCAACTACGGGCGACGCTTGTCAGGCTGGCTGCACGCTCCATCAAGCGGAACATATCAGTTTTTTCTGGCAGCCGATGAATCGGCAGAGCTCTGGCTGAGCAACACCGTCGATCGGCAAGAGGCGCAGCGAGTAGCCTTGGTCTCGTCTCCAACTGGAGTCAGGGAATGGACAAGGTCTTCCGAACAAATATCTGCCCCTATCGAATTGCTCGCAGGTCAGCGCTACTATATCGAAGCGCTGCATAAGGAAGCCGCTGGCAGTGACCATTTGGCCGTAGGCTGGCGACGACCGGGTAGCAATGACATTGAAGTTATCCCGGGGCAATACTTAGAGGCGGTAGCTCCCGAAGTTCGTTTATACGCGATCAACCCTACGGCAGCTGAAGGTGCGGCCAGTCCAGCGAGATTCTCGATCGTGCGATCGAGTGGACCAACCAATAACCCACTGAATGTTCAGTACGACGTGCGAGGTTCTGCCATCAACGGTGTCGACACCGCCGCATTAACTGGCGTGATTACCATCCCCGCCGGTGCTGCCAGCGCGGAACTTCAGGTCAGTCCCCTTTCGGATGCGATTGTCGAAGGCGAGGAGAGGCTGGTAATTGAGCTGAAAGATGCACCTGGGTACCGGCTCGGCCTGATCGGCGAGCGGCAAGCGGAAATGGTGATCCAGGATGTCGTGGAGGCACCCGCAGGTGGAAGCTCTTTGCTGGCCGGAAGTGATCTGAGCAATTACATCTACTACGGAGGCACATACACGCAACTGTCTGACCCGACCTATGGAGTAGTCATTCAGGCAGCGATCACAACTCTGCCAGCAAGCATTTTCGCTGCCCAACTGTCGCAGTCCTACGACGAACCGGTCGTCGCGGGTGACGTGCTATGGACGGAATTCTTGGTACGAACAACCAGCGGTCAGGGGAAATTCAACGTCGTCGCCGAAAGGGCAGGGGCGCCTTACACCAAGTCGTTGCTCAAAAGCGTCTCAGTATCTAACGATTGGTCGCGAGTTCAGCTGCCATTCGTTTCTGCGGAGTCGTACGCTGCTGGCCAAGCAAACTTTAGTTTCCAGCTGGGCGGGCAAGTGCAGACATTGCAGTTCGCTCAGGTCAAGTTGGTCAATTTTGGACCTCCCCCAAACCTGGCACCGCAAAACGGATTCAACTTGCTAAACAATGGCGGCAGCTTTGGCACAGGTAGCCAAGTTGCCGTAACAGGCCAGGCGTTTGACAGTGCAACGCAAGTCGTAACCGTCAACACGCCGCCCAACAACGAGTCGTGGCGATTGCAGCTGGTGGCAAGAAGTACTGCTACTGTCAATACTGGCAGCGTCATGCGGATCGAGTTCTATGCGCGCAGCGTGGCAGGAGCCTCACCGAGAATTCAACTGGCCGTCCAACGCACCGATACGTTTGCAACGTTGTACTTCCAGACAATAAATCCGTCGTCAACTTGGCAGAAGTACAGCTACGACGTCCAAGTTACGGAGACCTTTCTTGCTGACGGCCTGCATGTCGCATTGAACTTGGGTTTTGCACCACAGACCGTAGAGGTCGGGGGATTCACCTGGAAGAATACAACGGACAGCTACGATCCAGCTGAACTACCGCAGCTCAGCCCAAGTGTTTCCTATGGAGGCCGCACAGGTGAAGCGACTTGGCGTGCCGAAGCAGATCAGCGAATCGAGGATTTACGCGCTTCGAACATGGCCGTATGGGTCACCGATGAATACGGCTTGCCGGTAAACGGGGCCGAAGTCTCCATCCGTCAAGTTAAACACGATTTCCTATTCGGCTCGGCCATCAGCGCATTCGGTGACAAACTGAATCCCAATGGAAGCCCGACGGACTTGCAGTATCAAAGTGAAATCAAGCGATTGTTTAACGCCGTTGTTCTTGAAAACAGCCTCAAATGGCCCAGTTTCGAACAGAACCGACAGCGTGGCATCGATGGTGCCCAGTGGGCAGTTGACAACGGTTTGTATCTGCGGGGACACAATGTCATTTGGCCCAGTCGCAACTTTATGCCGAGCGGTGTCTGGACGCAGTACCAGTCCATCAAAGATTCCCAAGGCGATGCTGCAGCCGCCGACTACTTGCGAGCGACGATCCAGGCACGAATAGCCGACGCGGCGTCAACCTTCGCGGGTCAGACGCAGGAGTGGGATATCGTCAACGAACCGTTCTCCAACCGAGACGTCATGGACATCTTGGGCGATGCTATCGTCTCAGACTGGTTCAGGCAGTTTGGAGAAATCGATCCGTCAGCTGACCGAGTGTTGAATGACTACGCCATCTTTGCTTCCAATGGCAACAATACCGATCACCGCAACAACTTTGACTATTGGCTAAGTATGCTGGCAAGTCAAAATCTGATTGAAGGAATCGGGGAGCAAAGCCACTACGGCGAAGGGAGTCTGACGGACATCGATGTGCTTGGGCAGCTGATTGTCCACTATAACGCGACGTTTGACCTACCCATTGCAATTACGGAATTCGATGTCGATTCCAGCGATCGACAGTTGCAAGCAGACTATCTGCGAGACTACCTGACCATGGCTTTTAGCCAGCCAGCGATAAGTCAGTTCCTGCATTGGGGATTCTGGAGTGGCGCGCACTATCTGCCGTCGGCAGCGCTTTACAATTCGGACTTCAGCATTCGTCCCAACGGTCAAGCCTACGAGGACTTGGTCTTTGGTCAGTGGTGGACAGATAAGTACGGTACCACTCGCAATGGCCAAGTCCAGACGAATGCGATGCACGGAGAATATGAAGTTGAAGTACGTTATCAGGGGCGAGTCGTATCAGCGCACGTTTCGAATTTCACCGGCAACGCAATCGTCGCGGTTCAGTTGCCAGGAGTAGCTGTCTCTCCTGAATTGCTCACCCTGGAGGAGGGCTCGGCAGACGCCTACTCTGTGGTGCTATCTCAGCCTCCAACTGCACCAGTAACCATTATTCTACAACACGATGCTCAAGTCACTGTATCGCCGACCGTGTTAACCTTTGATGCCAATGATTGGAATTTGCTTCACTCCGTCACGGTGACAGCCGTGGATGATTCCATCACTGAGGGTACGCATTTGACCACCATTGCTCATACCGCGCAAAGTGGCGACCCCAACTTCGATCAGGTGGCGATTCGCTCCGTTGAAATTCAAATCTCGGACCCACTGCTACCACCTGGAGTTGCGGCGATCGCCATCGGTAGTGGACAGACCCAGCGTTCGCAGATTGCGAGCCTCACGGTGACATTCAATGACGAAGTGGACCACGCGCTATTGCCACAAGCCTTTGTTCTTACCAACATCGACACTGGAATTCAGTTGAATTCGCTAGTGGTTGGCACCCCCGTAAACCAAGCAGGGCAGACCGTAGTTGAATTGACCTTTGCCAACGGGCCCTCGGTGGTCAACCGCCAAGGCCTGGGTGCCGCCGGAAATTCGCTCGCCGATGGCAATTACCGCTTGGACATTCTTGCTTCCGCCGTGATCTCTACTAACTCGGGCAAACCAATGGCAGCGAATTACCGTTTTGGGGGCCAGCGGTTTGGTGAAGCAAACAACGATAACTTTTTTAGATTGTTGGGCGACGCCAATGGTGATGGCATCCGCAACGGCCTCGACTTGAACGCGATCATCCCAACTTTGTTCAACCCAGCTGGCTACCGCAGCGACTTGGATACCAATGGTGACGGCGTAATCAATGGCTTAGATTTGAATGCATTGATTCCGACATTGTTTGGTCCTCGACGGCTCTAATCAGGCGACGGCCAAGCTATCTGGGCTAAGCTGACTTGGACAGCGAGCCAGAGCTCATTTGGTTCAACTTGTTATAAAGCGTCTTGAGGCTGATACCGAGCTCCTCGGCGGCCAGCTGTTTGTTGCCTTCATGGCGCTCAATGGCTTCCTGAATTGCATTGATTTCCAACTCTTTGAGCGAGATCGGCCCCATCGAACGCAATTCCTTACGAAGTCGCCGATCAGTAAAGTGTTTAGGCAAATGCTGACGTTGAATCGGTGGATGTTCACAAAGAATGGTGGCGTGTTCGATGACGTTAGCCAATTCACGCACATTTCCTGGCCAAACATGATTCATCAATTCGTTCATTGCTTCTTCAGTAAACAACTCGCTGCAGTTTTCGTCACTATGGCGAAAACGCCGAAACAGGTGCTCAGCCAGGGCTGGAATGTCCGAAGCTCGTTCACGAAGGGAGGGCAAGTGAATCTCGAAGGTATTGATACGGAACATCAAGTCCTCGCGAAAATCTCCGTTTTCAACCATTTGTTCCAAGTCTCGATGGGTCGCACAGACTACTCGCACATCGACCTTAAACGGATCGTTGTCGCCCACGCGTCTGATTTCACCGCTTTCCAGCACTCGCAGCAGCTTTGCTTGCATGCCCAGCGGTAATTCACCGATCTCATCCAAGAAGATCGTTCCTCCATTGGCAACCTGAAATAACCCGTCCCGTTGCGAGTCGGCGCCAGTAAATGCGCCTTTGCGGTGACCGAACAACTCACTCTCGATCAGATTCTCTGGAAGCGCTCCGCAGTTGATAGCCACAAAGGGTTGTGCCGCGCGTGGGCTCTCATCATGTACGCTCTGAGCAACCAGTTCCTTGCCGCAGCCGGTTTCACCACGGATCAGTACGGTAGAGCCGGTTGGCGCCACCTTGGAAACCAGCTTGCGCACCACTTGCATAGTTTCGTGTTGCCCGATCAGCTGCGCGCTCTGGGACGACTGGGATCGCGTCCGCTTGGTGGCGTAGTACTGCTTGACTGTGTCGCGACGGTCAAGGATTCGCTGCAGCAATTCTCGCAATTCGGACAAACGACAGGGTTTAGTCAAATAGTCACAGGCGCCGTACCGCATGGCTGCGACGGCTGTTTCCAAGGACTCTTTACCGGTCAACACTATCGCCTCGGTCTCGGGCGAGTGCTCCCGCACGCGACGAATAACCTCGATTCCGTTGAGACCGGGCATATCCAAGTCCACGATCAAACAATCAAAAGCCGACTCGCGAGCTTCGCGCACTGCGGATTCCCCATCGGGACATACGGTTACCCGATGCCCCATGTGTGGCAACTCCATGCTCATGAGTGATTGCAAATGCTCTTCGTCGTCTGCAAAGAGAACTTTCAGTCCGCTGTCAGGCTGCTGCTTGGATGGCTTCATAGGTTTGTTTACTTGAAGAATTTAATGGCATTATGAGAGTCAGGGTCGCTCCCTTACCGGGGCCGTCGCTTTGCGGTATGAGTGTGCCGCCGTGGTCTTCGACGATGCGATAGGATATGGACAATCCCAGTCCCGTACCTCGACCATCACGTCGTCGAGTGAAAAAGGGTTCGAACAAATGCTGGAGCACGTCGTCGGTCATGCCGCATCCGTAGTCCGTTACCGTCAACGTGAATTCAAGCTCATTGGCAACTAATTCGACACGGACGTGGCCTCGATCTTCGCTGGCATCAAGGGCATTGGTTAATAGATTAAGGGCAACTTGCTTGAATTCAGTCGGGCTGGCGTAGGCGATGACGCCCGCAGATTCGACGTATTCGATTGTTTTATCGCGGTATTGGCCTAGGTGCTTGACTAGCTCGATCACATCCCGCACGGATTGGCTAATGTCGATTTGCTGCTTACGCTGAGTTTCGCCCAGTCGCGAAAAATCCAACAATCTCTCGGTAATACCTTTGCAACGAAAGGCCTCGTCCTGGATGCGTCGCAAGTAGGTTCTTAGCACATCAATTTGTTCTTCATCGTAACCCTGGATTGAAATCGGCTCAGGGCTGGTTGAGTCTGCCACTGACGAATCCACGCAATTTGTCTGGTGCAGAATCTCGTGCAGGCGACATTCAAGCGCCTCGGCGCTCCACGCGATGGAAGCCAGTGGGTTATTGATTTCGTGCGCCACGCCAGCAGCCAGAAAGCCGACACTTGCCAGCTGTTCGCTGCGAACGACTTCGCGAGTTCTCTGTTTCACTTTTTCATTCAAGCTCTGCTCAATTCCCACAAACTTGCTAGTCATCGTGTTCAGCAACTCGGCCAATTCGCGGAGTTCGTCCTGCGAATCCAAGTGGATTTTATGATGAAAATCACCCCGGGCGATGTTGCGACTACCAGCCAGCAAGGTCTTGAAAGGCTGCACCACCGACCGTCGAAAATACCAGAATGTCAGCAGTACGATCCCGATGGAAACCAAGGAAGAAGCGGCGATGATCGCGATCAGCGCTCTGTAACGACTGCGCACCACCCCACGGAACTGTTGCATTCTGCCAAGGATGAATTTGGGTAGATCCTGCACTTGCTCCACTAGCTGCTGAACATCATTGGCCAACGCCGTCGACACATCGTAAGTCTCGGTATTGTGAGGTGCGCACAGCCAGGCAACATCATCCAGTTTCTGACGCATTTGGGCCAAGCAGGCTTTCACTTCACCGCGATGAAGCAACAGATCGTCAGCGCGATCGTAACTAGCAAGTTGCCGTTCGTAATAGTCGAGCTGCGAACCGACGACGTGAACTTGCTCGCGAAAGTCGCTGCGCTGGTTGGGTGGTACCTGGATCAACCGGTCGGAGCTAGGACTTGATAGCCGCAGTAGTTTGTCCAACTCGACGCGCAGTTCCGATGTCGTTTGCAGTTCGGCCGCCAACTGAGTAACCATCAGTGTGAGGTGACGGTAGGCATAAACACCCTGCAAGCTGCAATACATCAACAAGACCAAAGTGCCAGTCAAAAGCACGGTAATGAACAAGATCTTCTTGCGAATGAGCGTTTGTGAAAGCATGGCCATACCCTTCCTGTCTGCGTGCAAATAGCGATCGCTCTTTAAGTCGCTTGCCCCATACAGAATAGGTACCATGCATAGATTCCGAGAATTCCAACCACGCTTGCAGAGACTGCTTTGTATTCACGATTGTCCATCCACTCCCGCCAAGACCAACCGCGTAAAGACAAACGCTGGAGCTTGCTGGGAATGAACCTAGGTGTCGCTTGACGGTACTGCTGCCACGTGTCAGGGAATAGCTTTGCAAGCCGGATTTCCTCAAATTGCACTTGTACCCAATACAACAAAGCCATCGGACCAAACACAAAAACGGTGGTCGGAATGTCGCGGCAGAGCAAACAGAAGCCAAGCATCATCATGAACGAACCGACGTACAGCGGGTTTCTGACAACCGCATAAGGCCCGCTGGTGGTCAGCTGCCTTGACTTCATCAGTGTGCCAGCAGACCAGCTGCGAATCGCCAACCCCAAAGTCAGCAAAGCCAGTGAGCCGATCACCATGGGATTGGCAAGTTCAAAGGGGTTGTGCGGCACAGTCTTGAAGACAAAGATGTTCGCTAGAATCAGACTGGTAAATCCTATCAGGCTAATTGCGATTCTTCGCCTGGCTAGCCAATTGCGAAGGATCGTTGCCAACGCTGATCGCGGCGCTACGTCCCAAGTCGAATTGTGTATTTGAGTAGAAATGATGCACTCCTTGCATGTTTTACGCGTAGTCTAGAAACCAATTGTGATACGTTGGCTTGACGACATCGGGCGAACATATCGAAGTTCCGGTAGATCGCAGCAAAACGTCAACTCCGGTATACCTTTCGCAGCCACCATGCGCCTGACAGCAGCAAAATCGCATTGCCCAACCAAACGGAAGCTGGTGGCCAACTGCCATCCTTGGCATGATTCAGACCAATGGCAAATACGGGGAAGAACACTAGGAGGATAGGCAAAAAGCAAGCGCCAAAGCTAGTCCAATGGTCGGCAGTTCGCATCCAGATCGAAAAAGGGATGCCGACCCAAACAAAGAACAGGCAAATGAATCCGAGCGCCCAGCGCCGCCACGGTTCCACGGCCAAGCGAGTCAGCCGCTGGCGCCCACCGTCAACCTCGCCCAGTGACCTCAAGGTAGTTTCGTCATCGATCCAGTCATACCTGCCAATGGCCATTCCCATGGCCGTCCGCGCTGCTAAGACTTCTTGAACCTTGGAGATTTCCTGTTGTTGAGCTAGCGTTTCCCGGCTCAGATTTGCCAGCGAGATTTCGGCAGGACTGCCAGTGACCGTGCCCTTTCTGGTGGCATCTGACAGGCGAATATCATAGGATTCCGGACCTGGCACCAAGCCTTGCCATCCATCGGCACTGATTTCGCTATCCTCCAATTCGATCCGCAACACCTCTTCAGCTGGATTCATCGACAACCGGGCACTCTTAGCCACGATCTCGGTAGACGAACCATTTTGACGCGGGATCTTGATCGTGGGCAGCAGCAGCTCACGCCCATCTTCACCAATCCCATGAACATGAATCGAGAACCCTTGAGCTGAGCTGTATGAACCTTGGCTAGCCAGAAATCCATAGGCGACTTCTTCGATCGAATGCATGACTACTCGATTGATACCAGGTCTCCCCCAGGACACTGCCATATCGTTGAGCCAGACTGCAAATAAGCTCAAGAAAAAGCTAGCAATCAACATGGGCTTGATAATCGTCAACGGGGCAACACCTGCAGCGGTGACCGCCAGCACTTCATTGTCAGCGCTCAATCGTCCGTAAACACTACACACGGCGAACAACAGGGTTGCTGGCAGCGCGTATTGCAGGGATTCCGGCAGGACGTAAGCAATTAATTCGATCACAGTAAGAATGCCCAGCCCTTGCGTAAACAGCTCCTGCGCAAGGACAAACAGCATGATCACTGTGGTAAAGGCGGTGAGGGCAACCACGAACAGCTTCGTGATCTCCCAAACAATATATGCGTTGAATCGGCCCATGTTGCGGAGTCTAGCAATTCGTCCACATTGGGCCTATGCCGGAATCTCGCGGGAAACTGTCAGATTCAAGTAATCCGCGACGCGTCACGGATTGTCGCTGTTTGATAACACGGAAACTAGTGTCGCCCTTTGCCCTAGGCGGCCGCGCGTCATCCATGTCGCGATCACGCTCCGCCATGAGGATTGGCCGCATGAACGGCCGACTTAAAGCGCGATTGAAGAATCGCTGGGATCAGAATCGTCCCCTTGCTTGCGGATTTGCGCCATTAGATTGATGATGACCTTTCCCTGCAAACTGATCGCCTCACCAAATCTCGACGCGTCTGCATGCTTGCACGCAGTTGCAAAGTCTTGGTCCAACTGGGTCCAATTGATCTTCCAATTGCGTTCCTGGGCAACTTCGCGAAGCGACTTCATCGTACCAGCCAGGTGTTCAAAGAACTCTCGCTCCGGCTCGGCTCGATATTCGCGGTAGGGGCCATTGCCGTACCTGCGTGAATGATCAAACGAAGAATCGTCGATCCAATAGACTTGGGCTAAACCTGTGACGAGCGCGACGACGCCCAGGACGCTAGCCACGATTCCCAGGGGAGTATATCCAAGCAGAAACAGGATCAATGCGGCGCAAAAGCAGACTGCGGTTACCACCCCCAGGGCTACAGAAAACGGTTTCTTCGCAGTACCACGCCGCACGGCGATTGCGCCTGCTGGCGCAGTTGTGGCCACACGGTCGTCGGTCACCTTGAGCACGATGGCGGTGATATTGTCAGGGCCACCCCGAAGATTGGATAAATCAACCATTAAACGCACCGCGTTTTCCGGCTCCTGGGTACGCATGATCACGCCGATTTCTTCGTCGGAGATCTGCCCGCTTAGTCCGTCTGAGCAGAGTAAGAACTGGTCACCGACTTTGACTGGAAATGGACCTTCCAAATCAATTTGAACGTTCGCATTTGGCCCCAAAGAACGCGTGATGACATTCTTGGGGATTACACCACTGCGAGCGGTTTCGGCAGTGACTTCGCCAGCAGCCTGCATTTCCCAAACAAGTGAATGATCAAATGTCAGCTGGAACAAACGGTTTCCGCGCAATTGGTAGACTCGGCTATCACCGACATGAGCCGCCACAGCGCCTTCCGGCAAAAGCGAGAGCAAGCTGCACGTGGTTCCCATCGAACGGAATTCGATGTTCGCCTGACCACGACGAAAGATTTCTGCATTGGCTTCTGATATCGATTTGTGCAGCGATTCGGCTGGCGACAAATCGTGAATCTTAAGATACTGGTGCGGTATCAGTTCAACGGCTAATTTGGAAGCCAATTCACCGGCAGCATGTGCGCCCATTCCATCGGCCACAATGAACAAATGCCCAATCCGTTCCCACGTGCTCTTTGAGTCTGCCAGCAAGACTGCCATCGCATCCTGGTTGATGGCACGGCGCATTCCAACATCAGAGAGTACCGCATGCCTTACGGTCTCTTTCCACTTGCGTTGATCTTCGTTTTGTGGGGCAGGCTCTGGCAATTACTTGACTAGCAAAGGGTAGACTTAATCTTCGCTCGGTGAAGAATGAGGCTTACACAATTACGATTATTCGACCGAAGCTTCAAAGCTGGACGCGACCTGTATAATCAGTGGGTTAAGTATCATTTGCCAGGTAAAATCTTGACTCTGAAACAGCGAGAAATCGATTTGAAGAGGTCGCGTTGAACTCAGCGTGCTCGGCAGCTGAGACGTACAACAAGACTCATTCTCTGGCGTGCAGTGGTAACTGACAGCGGCTTATTGTACTTGTCAAATCCCGGCCAGAGTACTATGGGAGCCGCAATATCCTCTTTTCATTCGCAGGTTTCAGAGGGAAAGTCGCTCGTACCCCCCAAAACCCATCTGGCGGTGGATTGACCAAGATACCTATAGTTCCTAGTGGTGGAAACCTCCATGTCGATTCTGTGGTTTCGTTACCGGACGCGGTCACAATCATCTTCCATTCTGCTGCGTTCGACAAAGCGATTTTGTACCAAAATAATACGGAAACCTGTGTGATAGACTCCGCGAAGAGCAACCAGAAATTCCGAGTGATACCGCTACTGGTCATGTTGTCGATCGGTATCATGGCCCCTGGATGTGTACGACGGCGTCTGACCGTTCGTACGAATCCTCCTGGAGCGAGTGTTTATGTCGACAAGCAAATGATCGGTACTAGTCCGGCGTCAACTTATGTGACCTATTATGGGACGCGCGAGATCGAAGTCGTCGCCGACGGCTACCGCACCGAAAGAATCCTTCGCACATTCACGCCACCGTGGTACCAGATTCCGCCCTTGGACTTCATTAGTGAAAGTTTGTGGCCGCGCGAGGTTCGCGACGAACGCGTGGTGGATATCACCATGATACCCAGTCAAAGGGAAGCCCCCGAGATCGTGTTAGCTCGTGCCGAGGGATTGCGGCTGCAAGCCCAACAACAGCTCGTAACACCTCTACCGCCAACAGTAGGTTCTGGCGGCCGCTTTGGACAGATTCCCGGAGTACCTGGTGCAGGATTACCGCAGCCGATCGACCCCGGATTTCAGTCGGGAGCTGCACCGCCGATTGTTTCGTCACCGGAGAACTACCAGGGACCAATTTGGCAGCCCGGACAAGCTCTCCGAGACCTAGTATTTCCAGGCGGGCAAGCGCCGACCCGTATCCCGGAAACCGGTATCTTGCCTGGAGGGGGCTACCGCCCCCCGGTTCCATAAAATCGGCCTGGTTTTGACACTTCTCG
>JAGQPR010000709.1 GCA_020426625.1 Planctomycetales bacterium | reverse complement strand
CGCTGGCCGACAGCAGCTGGGCGAGTCGACTTGGGGACTCTGCCAATGCGACCGCTGATCCATGGTTCGATTTGGCAGCGGACATTGCAGCAGCGCGTTCGACGCGTAGCAGTTCGCTAGCCAGCGCGGATCAGACTCAGGACGACCTTTCTCCGGCTTTGGGCAATGTAGAAGTTACACTTTCATTCCGTGAGTCACCAAGTGGCTTTGGCTACTTCCTAGTCACAAGTGGAGACGCGACAACTGCGACTGTTCCAAATTTTGGTGATATTCGTTTACTTTTTCATGTTCATCCAGACGGCGGACTTGAAGCATCACTTGCTGACTTGGCGACGTTATCTACGTTGCGGAATAGTCAGGCAAACGCATAGCGATTACCTCAGTCGTATTCGCCGATAATCGCCCGCAAGAAGGACCGGCTAGTGATCTACAATTTCAATGAAGACGGAAAGAGCTACGACGCATGGGAAATTTTGATAGACGGGAGCTCGGCAAAATGATAGACGTTTATTGTCGAATTTGTAGAAATCTCATCACTGACTATGAGGATACTATGTACTTTTCGGAGCTTGGAGGGATGGAAAGGCACCTTCTGTACGGCGCTCGAGTGCACCAGAATTGTTTAGACAATTGGGAGGGGATAGATGAGTATATCGTGCAATGGAATCGCAATATGGCCGAATCGGCCGGACGAATACGATACCTTAAAAAAGTTGGCTCACATGTAGTATTCGTGTCTGCACTTGAGCACGAAAATGATAGAGAATGACAGTTGCTACAGCGCAGCGCTCAGTTAGTTCATCGCTCATGCCTCTCTGTGCCCTCTGTGATCTCTGTGGCTAAATCGGTGCAGAACCAAGTAATCCACTTTCAACTTCCTGATCGCGCCGCGAAATGGCTGCCCCGCCGAGTTCGGGATCTGGGTCGGTCTGGTACCCAAACGGGATCCGAAAGGTCGACACAACTCACCGAAGTACGTGCAGTCATCGTTCAATCCATGGCAAACCAGTCGAGAATTATGTCGGCACCTTCGGGCCTGAGCTTCCCAACCAGAATTGCACCTTGCCTGTTGACCACGGCAGAGGTTGTACCGAGCCTTCGGCCCTCGGCTCAGGACCTAAAGGTAAAGATAACATGGGCATCATCTTCTAGGCTGCGCAGCGAATAGCATGGGCGATGCAGTGGGGCGACAGCGGAATTGGATTATACAGGTCGCGTCCAGCTTTGATGCTTTGATCGACAACGCATTATTGCGCCAGCCTCACATCTCACCGCGTGCAGTATATATCGCGGGTGTGAACATCATGCCGCTGGCGTTGCGTATGCCAAGAGCACTTCGACTTTTGCATTGTTCGACAAGCAGGTCGCAGACCATATGCTAACTTTCGGCTGACCCGAGCCCACTTCCTGCCTAGAATCGCAAATGGGATAAGGCGTTTCATGGCAGGACAGGGCGGTTTCGTGGTATCATTGGAGAAGAATAAACAAATAAAGGCTTGGATGGGGTCAGAATTCTTGAGTTCGTAAAGTTGATGAGAAGCCCATATGAGTACAATCGAACCACCTCTTGAATCAGAAATTTTGTCCCGTGTGATTTTGCCACATGACGGCAGTCTGAGTAGCGAAGCGGCAGAAGCTTTGCTTAAGCTCCAGTTCCCAGAAGAAGACACGAATCGCATGAATGAGCTTGCAGGGAAGAATCGTTTGGGAGAATTATCAGACTCAGAGCGCGATGAGATGACTCGATACTCCCGTGTTGGAAACCTCCTTAGCCTCTTGCGTTCTAAAGCTCGCCAATCTTTAAAGAATGACTAGTAAAAAACTACGCGAAGCGATTCGCAAACGAGCGAGAGGGCATTGCGAGTACTGTAGAGTTCATGAAGAGTTTGATGTTCTGCCGTTTCAACCGGACCATATCATCGCTGAGAAGCACGAAGGTCCAACGGTATTCGAGAACCTTGCGCTTTCGTGCTACGACTGTAATTTGCACAAAGGACCCAACCTAGCTGGATTTGACAAGGAAACTTCAGAAGTCGTTCGTTTGTTTCACCCAAGACAAGATTCTTGGATTGAGCACTTCAGATGGGATGGTCCAGTGCTTGTTGGAACAACACCGATTGGCCGCGTGACAGTAGCAGTGCTTGGTGTCAATGCTGAGATGAGGGTTGCTCTCAGAAGAGAACTCATCGCTGAAGCGGTGTTTCCACCGGCTACTGATATGCCAAATGGCTAGGTCCAAGTATTATGGACGTGGGGGCGGAAAGGTGTAAAGGTGCCACGCACATTCATCGACGCGAGTTGGCTTCGCTTACACGTTCGTGACCGATATGGCCTGAGATGGCAAAGACCTCAGCTACGGACTGGCGGGCATCGGCAAGACCTTTGTAACTCAGGTTGCACCGGTGATCCAATCGTGGAACAATGCATATGCAGCTGCCGAGGCCGGTCGGCGAACGGGCACAACCAACGCTGCCAACTCATTCCGCTCCGCGTCGGCGGCAGCGGATGGCGCATTGCGTGCGGCTTATTATTGGCAGCTCAAAGTGGAGCTCTTGCAGGCATGAATTCGACGGCGCCCAGCAACTATCTAGCTTCGATGTCGAACCTGGCCGCCCAACGAGGCAGCTGGTGGGGTGGTCAGAACGCAGCGGAATTGGGTTATATCGCAGGTGTGAATG
>JAGQPR010000708.1 GCA_020426625.1 Planctomycetales bacterium | reverse complement strand
CGTCGCTGGGGCTCCGACCCTCCCCTCCGAAAGTGATGTCGAAAACGACGTAACTTTCGGGGGGAGGGTGAGATGCGATGAAACCGTGGTGCGATTAGCGAGAAGTGTCAGAAATGATGCATATTCTTTGCTCGGTAAAGAATGAGGCTGATCGAGATGCTGCGAATCCATGACGTTCTCTGCTCTTTGCTGGCTTCTCTTCTCCAGCATTTTCTTGCCGTATAAGGATCGCTCGAGAAATAAGTGACCTTCTGCTAGACGAAACGCCGTATCGATTTCTCAGGCACAATCGCATATCTTGCCTACATTCAACGCGGCCATGAAAGGTCTCCGCACGTCAGAATGCCAATTGCAACCATAGATGAAACGAATTCAGCAGCTCACGGGTTTCTTTGCACGCCATCGACTGGCGATCGGTATCTGCACTGTGATACTCACGATCGCAGCCGCAATTTCTTTACCATCAATCAAGCTAGACGACAATTTCAACAACCTACTGAAGCAGTCGGCACAAGCGGATGGAGCAGGTTTAGAAACTCTTTCGGACGACAACGCTTGTGTAGTGCTGATTGAGGGCGGTCGAGTCCTCTCAAAGGGCAACCAAGATGCCATTCGCAGCTTGGTTGCGGAGTTGAATGACGCGCCCGGCGTCGTGGCCACACATTCTATTTTTGATGCGCGGAAACCGATCCGTTTTGGCAAGTTCTACTTGCCGCTAATCGTCGATTCGCCAAACGACGAAGCTGAGCTGGAATCACTTGAATCCAAACTGCTGGAACACCCGTTAGTTCAGGGCAAACTGCTGTCAGCCGACGCGCGAGCGACTGTGATCATTGCGGAGCTCGATCCAGCGTTGCAGACGGCGCGCGAGTACCAGATTGTGCTCAATCGCTTGGCTGGCATCGTTGAAAACGAATTGGCGGGAACGCCGTTGCGGGTTGGGCTCACGGGTATTCCCGCTTTGCAGGTGGAAATGACGGAAACTCTAAAATGGGAACAAGCCGTCTTCGTGACTGGGGCGGAGATCGTGGGGTTGCTGATCAGTCTACTTCTGTTTCGCCGCTGGGCAGCCGTCGTCGTGGTACAAGCTGGCCCGATTGCCGCAGTGATTTGGAGCATGGGAACCATGGCCTTGGTCGGCGAACCGTTGAACGTCATCAACTGCATTCTGGCTCCACTGGTGCTGACCATCGCCTTTACCGACTCAGTACATCTTGTCCTGAGGATTCGAACGAATTTGGAAAAAGGATTACCTCGCGTTGACGCAGTTATGGACGCCGTACAACATGTCGGCCCCGCCTGTTTTCTGACCTCGTTGACGACAGCTATCGCCTTCGCCTCGCTGGCAACAGCTGATATTGAAGTCATCCGACGCTTTGGCTGGTCCTGCGCGATCGCCGTCGTCATCGCCTTTTTCGCCGTTATTACGGTAGTCCCACTACTGGCTTGTTCTCCCTTCGGTGAATCGATCCGCCGCCGCAGTAACGCATCGGCAATCAACCATGCTGCCATCGCTTTGTGGTTCGCTCGCTTTGTCACCAATTTGAAATTGGGGTTGAGCATATCGTCCCTAGCGCTGACTGGCATCTTGCTGGTGATATCTACGCGTTTGGAACCCGACATCCAAATGCGGCAACTGTTGCCGCGCGATGGCAAAGCGTCCCAAGCTCTCTTACGATGCGACGAATTGTTCAATGGATTGTTGCCAGTGTACGTCATCATCGACTGGGAAAAACCGATCAAACAAGCAGACTTGCTTTCCGTTGTTCGAGCCGTCGACAAAATTGTCGCCGCTGAGCCACTGCTCGGTTCCAGCGCTTCCGTCGTCGGCTTGCTCCAGTCGCTTTCTTCATCGACTGGACCCGTTGACGACCTAAAGAACCTCAAGTATTTGCCCAAAGACAAACTAGGTCGACTGATCAGCATTCAGGAGCACCGGACCATTGTGATTTCTCGCGTCAGGGACATCGGGACGCGCAATATCCAACCGTTGCGACTCCAGCTGCAGAAACAATTCGACGCACTAGAAGCGAAATACCCCCACGTACAGATCCACATGAGTGGCTGGACCGTCAGCGCTGGCAGGCTTTCTGAAACGATGCTCAAAGACATGCTGCGAAGCTTGTATTCTGCGGTACTGATATCCTTTCTCGTGTTGGTGGTTGCCTTCCGTAGCTTTTGGCTGGGTTTGGTCAGCCTAATACCCAATCTATTCCCACTGGCAGCCACCGCAGCCACGATGGTTCTTTTCGAAATTCCTTTGCATTTCAGCAGCGCTACGGTATTCAGCGTTTGCTTTGGGATTGCCGTCGACGACACCATTCACTTCTTGTGGGCTTACACTCACGAATGTGGTTCCGGCGCGAACGGTTCGACAGCAATCCGCAGAACGTTGCGCCGCGTTGGCGAAGCCCTCGTAACCAGCACGCTGATCATGGTGTGTTCTTTTTGCGTGGTCCTCTTGAGCAATGTTCCATCCACACGCGAATTCGCTCTGGTGTTTATGATTGTTCTTTGCTGGGCCCTGGTTGGCGACTTGCTGTTTCTGCCTGCTTTGCTGGCTATGCGCCGCGACTCAGGCAAGGTTCCTAGCAGATCTGGATCCAAGAATCACTAGTGGTTTGGGACAGCTAAAAATTAGGATTGGTCCGTAGTGGGATTCGCCAGAATTCCCCGATTGAGAGGAAT
>JAGQPR010000707.1 GCA_020426625.1 Planctomycetales bacterium | reverse complement strand
GGACTACCGTCCTGCCGTGGATGGTTACGGCGTCCACACCAAGAGCAAAGGCACCTTCGAGTATCTGAAAAAATCTGTGTCGACTTTCCTCGGAATCATCGAGACCGCGGCGCATCTTTACGGTGACGGGAATTTGATCCGGAACAGCCTCACGCGTCCTTTCAATGATTTCCAAGGCAACCGTGGGTTGACTCAAGTGAAAGCCACCTCGACATCGTCCGAGCACTTTCTTGACCGGGCAGCCAAAATTGATATCGATTACAGAGAAACCGGCCTGGGCCAGTCTGACCGCTCCTTGAGAGAATTGCTCCGGTTCGGCGCCCATGAGCTGTCCGGCGACCGGCTGTTCTTCTGGCGTATTGAACAAGAAATGTTTGCATCGAGCTCGGTTATCTTTCAGCTGAACCAAGAATTGATCCAACATGACTTCGCACAGCGTGTAGCTTGCACCATGCTCCCGAGCAATCAGACGCATCGGCCAGTCGCTGTATCCGCTCAAAGCCGCCTGGACTACTGGAAAGCCAATATCAAGCGAACCAATCCTAAGCGGCCGAAAAGCAAATGAGTCCCCCGTTGAGCTAGGACTTGCCATAACTGCCCTCTCTGCTTTGCCAGCATTGCGAGCGCCTGCATCAATTTCGCTGCCGCTTTGGCTGCTGGCTGCCCGGCTCGGAAAGGTGGAAACAACCGACCTTGGCTGCAAAGTTGACTTTTTCGGTAAAGTCGCCATTATCGCTTCAAGCCGCCCTAATTACGTAGACGATCAATTGCAGTGGACCATTCCCTCTGGCTCGTAAAGTCAAAATATGCCAGCCCATTCAAGCTTGCGACCCCACCAACTGAGAGCGATCATTTTGATCGTTTGTTTGGTGATGCCAATAGCAACGGGCTGCCAAGTCTTGGGAATTCCTAGCTACCGTTCCGATTGCGTGGGCGGTCAGATCGATTCTTGTCAGAGCAGCTGCCCGCCAACCGTCCTTCCTCCCCTTCCAATCATGCCAGCTTGGCTGTCGCGCTTTCACCGGGAATCGCAGGAAGAGCCGCCCCCGTATCCTCGTTTTCATCCTCTTCCAACTCGACCTATGTTTTCGCCTGGGCCACCAAATTCCTCCAGCGGTGCAAATTACCTACCGTTCAACTCGAATCCAGAGTTGGGTTCAATGCAAGGGTCCGGAATGCTTCAAAACAGCGCCAGTTCTAGCTATGGCGGATTCTGACGAATTCTCGAGCCACAGTCGTAAACCGACCTCCCGGCAATTAAAGGAAACACTGCAGGGAGATTACTGGGCGAGCAATCTTTCAAGGACTGTCCAGAAGCCCTTGTTGATCTAAGCGATAGCTGCTAAATTTCTTGATCCAAATACCTCCGCAACAGCCTGATACGTGCTGTAGAGCGATGGTCGTTGGCCCAAGCTCAACCACTGTAGTGTTGGAAGCGTCAATTTACCTGCCTTGGTTCTGAAGCTAAGTGCTTCAACGAATATTTTCAAAAGTTAGTTAGAGGTTTCCGTTTATGTCCATGATGCGTCGAGCGCCCACAGCGAAAAGTCGCGCCCGCAAGCGTTCTCGGATCCGCTCGAGAGCGAAGAAGAAGGATCCGCTGTTTGTAGATGGCAAGCGACCTCGACCAATGTTTGTCGACTACAAAGATGTCGAGACGCTGAAGAAATTAGTGAACCGCCACGGAAGGATCGTTGGCCGACGTAAGACCGGGTGCTCAGCGGTCAGTCAGCATGCGGTTACCTCAGCGATCAAGAGAGCCCGCTTCATGGCTCTATTGCCGTACGTGGGTGACTAGTTGACTAGGTCGTTGTGGACCATTCTGTTCCATTGTGAAGAGACATGTCTCGAACCTGCATTCGGCCGGTCGAGACATTTTTTATTGCGCGGACTACTGCTGCGCAAGTCCGCTGCTGAGTGAATGCACCCAAATTGGAGCGAGTCTTGGCTGAGCGGTTCTCGTGTGAACGACGAGTTGAGTTTTGCGAAACTGACGCCGCTGGAATCGCGCATTTCTCGTCTTTGATGTGCTACATGGAGCAAGTTGAGCACAGCTTTCTGCGGCACCTTGGCTATTCCGTACAGCACCCGCTGGACGATGGCTGGCATATGAGCTGGCCGCGGGTTCGCATCGAGTGCGACTTCCAGAATCCTGCTTCCTTCGAACAAGTTCTGACGGGATCGATTGGCTTGCTGCGTCTTGGCAACAAGAGCATGACCTACGGCATTGAGCTAACTCGCGACCAATTGCCAATCATTCGCGGCAAAGTCACCGTGGTATGTTGCAGAGTGCGCGTTGGTCACGCATTGGAATCAATGCCAATCCCACTTTTCATAAAAGAAAAGTTGCAGGCTTACTTAGTCGACCAATAACTGCGCCGCACTGAGGATCATGGAGTGCTCTAACGTGCGGTGGCTCGTCACCGCTTTGGATTTCCGTCGGGCAAGGGTCAGTCGGCGAAATTGAAGATGAGGGCCGAACCAAACGATTGAAATCCAAAGCTCAGACAAGTCGGAGCACGTTTGGAGAGTTGTCTGAAAAAGACAGATGGAAACCGCCAATTTATTCCCAAGTCTTTAAAGACAGATGGAAACCGCCAATTTATTCCCAAGTCTTTAAAGGCAGATGGAAGCCGTCAATTGGTTCCCAGGTCTTTAGCGGCGAAGCCGCGGCAGCATGTAGCCGTTG
>JAGQPR010000706.1 GCA_020426625.1 Planctomycetales bacterium | reverse complement strand
ATGACGAGCCGGAAGCTTATCTCACGTAGTCGCTGCACCCTAATCCTAACGTTGCCAGTAGACAAACTAAGGGGCTCAAATTCCAGTCTTGCCGCTCTAGAGGAGAAATTTTCTACATAGGGCTAGAACTATTGCGAGTATTATGAGATCCTAATATTAAGGAACCGTCATCGTGGCGGCACTTTTTTAACCTTCCTTAATGTAAGGGGTCCTATATGGTACGTGTACGCAAGGGGTTCACCCTGGTAGAGCTGCTGGTGGTGATTGCCATCATTGGCATCTTGGTGGGGCTGCTGCTACCCGCAGTTCAAGCTGCTCGGGAAGCAGCCCGGCGCATGCAATGCAGCAACAGCGTTAAGCAGCTGGCGTTGGCAATGCACAATTATGAAAGCGCTTACAAGCGCTTCCCTGCAGGAAACACAGCTTGGTTTCCGCAAAACTTGTTGCCCACTCCCACTTCCCGCGGTGGACAGGGATCGGGCGTAGTGACAAATAACAATTGGTACAACGGCATGATGAGCTGGTCAGCGGCTGTGCTACCGTTTGTTGAAGCGACCAACTTGTACAACTCTATTAACTTTCTGGAGCGGCCATACACCGCTGAGCTAGGTGATACTTGGTTCAACCAATACGGCCCTGATCCAGGCAACTCAATGACGCCTGATCCAGCTCGCCCGGGTATGGTGATGAATCAATATGCATCGACCAATGCTCCCGGATTCTTCCTTTGTCCGAGCACGCCTAACAACGCGCAACCTGGGCACGTCAAAGATTACGCAATGAATGCCGGTATGGGCCCTTATCCCACCGGGCAAGCGGATGCAGTCGCCCAAGCATTTGTGGGCACGCGGCAGTCGGGTTGCTGCGCTGAGCGTTCTCATACTGCTAGCGGACTTGGCTCAAAGAACTTCTATGCCAAACACGGTGACATTCCTGATGGCACTTCGAACACGCTGATGATCTTGGAGCAGTCCAGTGCGATTCCAAATTGGCAGTATCCCACCAATCCGTTCCTGTGGGTCAATCACAACTCGCAAGGATTAGCTCAGGCCCTTCAAGGCACGAGAAACTATCCACCTAATCCGGATCCGTTCAATGAGTTCTTTACTCATCGTCCGGGATGGGGGTTGGCTGGTCGATGCTCTTGGGGTTGGCACGTCGGCGGAGTAAATGTCGGCATGTGCGATGGCAGCGTTCAGTTTGTCTCGGACAATATCGCCTTGCCGCCTTGGCGACGGCTTCATAGTCGCGATGATGGGCAAGTCGTGAGCATCGAGCAATAATCTGATTTTTCCGAGCAAAAAGCTGCTAATGCGTTTGAGTGTTCCCACTCAAGCGCATTTTTTATTACCGATTCCGATTCGTTATCCGCCAAGTATACTTCCACACAGAATAATCGATCAAACATCCGCTCGGCTCCCAACTATTCTTTGCTCGGTAAAGAATGAGGCTTACGCAATTATGGCTGTTTTGCCAAAGCATCAAAGCTGGACGCGACCTGTATAACGCTGAGAAATCTCCCTGCCGCTGTTCATTGACTTTCTATTAATACCAGGAGAATACTGAAATGCATGTGTCGACAAATTCGCTTAAGGGTTGCCTGTTACTATGCAGTCTCTTGTGCGCTGCCGTCGGTTGTGGCCCACCGGATTATTACACGTTGAGCGGGACAGTTACTTCCGATGGAGTGCCACTGCCTTATATTCAAATCACGCTCGACCCTGACATGATTGATTCCACCCGACCTCCGATGGCTCTAACCGATAGCGAAGGAAGGTTTGAGATCAAGACGGGACGAAATCGCGGCGTACCGCCTGGATCCTACACGATCCAAATCGAAGACCCCGCTTTCGCCGACGGTGGTACCACCCCCAAGAAGACCGACCCATTCTACGATAACTACCAATACGCATGCTTGCGTTACTCGGCCAGCAACTCAGACCTAAAGTATGAAGCGGACGCACACCGTAAAGAATACGAATTGAAATTGGATACCAAGGAACCCAGTAAGCCCTTGGTTCCGCTCAGGCCCATCGAGAATACTACTGACGTAGAGTAGCTTTGCCCCTAATTCAACGAGAGTCTAGGTTTGGCGGCGCCCAAGAACACTTCGGTGCTCCTGAATTGCTTATACCTACGCCCGAACACTCACAATGTGCTGCCGACCCGATGACGATGTCAGCGTGTGGTCTGGCAAGCACAGTGAGCTTTCGGAAATCGCCAGATCCCTTGACTTCTGGAAGGGTCTACAACCTCCTGAGGACGACGATTCAGTGGCGAGTGTCATGAATCGTAATTTCTATACCACATTAGCCGCAACGCGCTACTAGCTTGCGGTTCCGTCAAAAACCGTGTGCTAGCTTGCGCAAAGCGTCTGACTTTGCGGAAAGATTATGTCGAACTGAATTTCCGATTCTTGACACTAACCTGGAGCGAAACGCCACCTCCACATAACGAACGCTTAACAAAGCACGCAATTCGTTGAATCATTTGTAATCAAATATTCCTTTGAAGGTTCTTAACAAATCTGTAACATCTCGGTTGCGTAATTTTATGCACCGCAATCCGGTGGCAACGCTTAACGTTCATCCGTTGTTATGGAGAATCCAAGAATGCGAAAGCAAAGGTTCGGTTTTACCCTAGTGGAATTGTTGGTGGTGATAGCCATCATCGGTATCCTGGTGGGGCTATTGCTTCCTGCGGTGCAAGCCGCTCGTGAAGCAGCTAGACGCATGCAG
>JAGQPR010000705.1 GCA_020426625.1 Planctomycetales bacterium | reverse complement strand
TCGCCAGAATTCCCCGATTGAGAGGAATTCTGGCGAATCCCACTACCCTAAAATTAGGCTGTAACAGACCACTAGCAGCCCGTTTTACAAGTCTCCCCAAAATTGGAAAATCAATTGCCCTGGGAAAGGCCTTTGCCATCCCGATGACCAGTGCGCGTTATCATCTAGCGTACTAGCAAAGTTAAGCTACAGGGCGGTATCTGATGCAAGATGATTCAACGACGCAATTCTATGTTCGATGGCTCGGGTTATTTCTTGGGCCATTGCTCTGTTGTCTTTGCTTGTACTTTCTTCCCACCGAGTACACGACGAGCCAGGCGCCTTCAGCGGCTGAGCAAGTTGGTGCAACTGCCCCAAGCTCGATAGTAGAGTTCTCCTGGGCCGGAAGAGCAACTTTAGCCGTCATGCTGTGGATGGGAGTTTGGTGGTTGACCGAACCAATCCATATTACTGCCACGGCCTTACTGCCAATCGTCGTTTTTCCGTGGATTGGAGCGGCGACCATCGAGCAGGCTTGTGAATCCTATGCCAGTCACTTGATCTACTTGTACTTCGGAGGTTTCGTACTGGCGCTTTCCATGGAGTATTGGGGGCTCGGCAAGCGGGTGGCGCTGCTGACACTGCGGATCGTGGGTACATCCTCGTCGTCGATGATCGGCGGCTTCATGTTAGTAACGGCCACGCTCAGCGCATTCGTATCTAACACGGCCACGGCAACCATGATGCTGCCGATTGCTCTCAGCATCATCGGCTTGCTCAAGCGCCAGTTCGCCGGGCAAGGTGAGCAGGCTCAAGCCCAGCTGGAGAGATTCGGCGTTTGCTTGTTGCTTGCAATCGCATATTCCGCGTCCATCGGAGGCGTAGCTACAATTATCGGTACGCCGCCAAACGCATTTACTGTGGCTTTTCTGCGAAAAGCTCCGTATTCGATCGATTTTTCGTTTCAGGGATGGCTTCCCATTGGCGTTTCATTCTGCGTCGTGTTCTTGCCCATTGCTTATGTGCTGCTCACCCGCATGCTGTTTCCTGTGCGTGAAGTAGCCATCGCAGGAGGCCGTCAATTGATCGATTCCGAGCTGTCCAAGCTGGGCAAGGTGTCCAGGGGCGAATGGAATACGATGGCCGTCTTTCTGCTCGTGGTGACGCTTTGGCTTTTTCGACCGTTACTGGGAAACATATCGATTGGTTGGCAAGGAAGTTCCTACCAACCTCTGAAGAATCTGAGCGACAGCGGCATCGCTATGCTGGGGGCGATGTTACTGTTCTTGTTTCCAACGAATATCAAGCGGCGCGAATTTACGATGACTTGGGAGCGAGCTGAGAAACTGCCCTGGGGCATTCTGGTACTGTTCGGCGGTGGGCTAAGTCTAGCGGACGCTGTTGAGAGAAACGGCGTGGCCGAATACTTGGGCAGCCATGTTGGCGCGTTTGCCGGGTTACCGCCGATCGTGCTGGTCCTGGCGGTAGTGGCGAGCATTGTTTTTCTGACGGAGCTGACGTCCAATGCTGCTACCACTGCATCTTTAGTCCCGGTGTTAGCCGCTCTGGCTCCGGGGCTGGGCATTCATCCGGCGCTGTTAGTCATTCCCGCTACGGTAGCCGCAAGTTGCGCATTCATGCTACCAGTAGCAACTCCGCCGAACGCGATTGTATTTGGTTCTGGCATAATCACGGTCCCGCAAATGGCTCGCGCCGGTCTTGCATTGAACTTGGTCTCTGTTTTACTGGTAACAGTGTTGACATTTGTTGTCGTGAAACCCTACCTAGGTATTTGAACCAATGTATTCCAACGAGATTGTTGTTGCCAAATCTCGTCGCCTACCCAGCTTCTTTTTTTGCTGGTGCCTGTACACCAACTGGATGTGCGTCTGTAACACTGGGCTGAGCGATGGGCCTGTGGCCGTGCCACAATCGGCTCCTACCACCGACGCCTTTACGTTTGTGAGAATCAAGTACGACAGTTCAGGTGGTTACGGCGAATCCTGGTATAGCTACGAGGGAAGAGATTGGCAGCGTTGGGAAACAGACTATCCCAGTGGTGAAAAGAACCTGTTGCTGCGTCTTGATCAGCTGACTTCATTGAGGGTTGCCAACGAACCAATTGTCCTGCGACTTACCGACGCGGCCCTGCGGGACTATCCATTTATTTTCATGAGCGACATTGGTTGGCAAGTGCTGAGCCAGGCCGAGGCGGAGCGCCTGTCAGACTACTTGGAGGGAGGCGGTTTTCTGTGGATTGACGACTTCTGGGGCGACGCGGAATTGCAGAATCTCTTTGAAAACACCAAGCGACTGGGGAGCCAATGGCGGTGGCAGACGATTCCTCCCGACCATGAGATTCTAAGAACTGTGTACCCGTTAAAAAGATGCCCGCAGATACCGGCCAAGATCTTTTACGAACACAGCGGTTTAACGCGAGACCCCTCTTATGTACATCGCCAACCGACTGGCGGCGACCAAGGACTAATGCACGTCAGCTTTTTCGGCCTATTCGACCGCCACAACAGGCTCTGTGCGATCGCTACGCATAACACCGACTGCGCCGACGGCTGGGAACGCGAAGGCGAGGACCATGAATACTTCAAGCGTTTTTCCATCGACGCCTACGCATTTGCGATCAATGTAATCTGCTATGCCATGACTCATTAGTTTGGTTGTCTCACCCAGGCTACAATCTGCCACTGCTCCGCAGTTCCGGAGGACAACTCGCAAGTAGACTGCGCTTGTCGAGCGGAATCA
>JAGQPR010000704.1 GCA_020426625.1 Planctomycetales bacterium | reverse complement strand
ATCCTGTCAAATCACTAAAAACATGACACAGCGCTTGGCCGTGACTCAGCAATGGGAAGGAATATTCAAAAAGAAAATTCATCTAAATGCCAGCGACGTTTGCCCATGTGATTGCGTCCCACAGCGTCAATGTCTTGTCTGTGTAGGTACCGAGGAACTAGCTGCATCCTCCCAGTCTTAGAAGTTGTCTAAATTTCTCTTTCCGATCTTCGGAACATCGCGCGTGGGCGAGGGGCTTACAACCGAATCAATCCGATGTACCGCGCCGAGATTTTTCTGAAAAAAATGGCTGGTACGAGCCCGGGGCCTCAACACGATTGACTGCAAAGTAGATTTTTACTCTGGTAAAGTAGTCTCTTATTCAAGGTGACTTTGTGGTCATTATCCCTGAACTCGCTGTTTTCTACGCATGCGCACTCATTCTCGTGATAGGCGTTTTGATTGCGTTGGTACGGATAGGCTTCCTGGCTTACCGATTTCCCAAACTAGCGATTTCCGTGGGTGCTACGTTTCTGGTTTTGGGGGGCTATGGGTACTGGGTCGCAACCGACGATAGCACTTCGATTTCCAATATTGCGACCACGATGAAGCTGCCGATACCGGCCGACGCGGAAAACTGTTTTGTTCATGCGGAAGGATTTGAGGACACGTTCGTCTACTTTCGGTGTGATGTTCCTGCCACAGCGACACCCTCGCTCCTTGCGGCCGCAGAATGGTCCGCACCGGTACCCATTCCGAATCCAACATCGGGGGCAAAGCAGCCGAGTGGTTGCTGGAAGAGCGATCGCCTTCCCAGCTGGTGGAATCCTCTCAGTGGCAAGAGCTGGATCGAGGTACCACAAGAGCAAGTCGGGATCTCGGCGGGGCGATCAGGTGAGCCCATCATTCATTCGATGCTGGTCGACACTACAGACGCATCGATTCACCGGGTATTCATGATTCACAGCGTTCCTTAGGCGTGGGAGGGGCATGCGGACACAGCAGTCTGTTTGATGAATTTTCTTGATAAAAAGTGGGGACTTGGTGTAAGCAGTTTTCAATTCCTCCGTCTTACACAGTGAGGACGCGTTGAAGCGTGTGAATTTGTTCGGTTGATGAACGAACTAGATAAGACGAATCGAGGAGCTTGAAATGGTCCACTTGGCTAGAGAAGAAGTGTTTTCACCTGACGAAATTGCCTGTGTACACGTGATGAACCGGGCAGCCGTCAAAAACCGCGTGCTAGCGCACAGTGGGGTCAGAGAGGCTTCGCCGGGGTCAGGCCTTGTGTTCGGTGTTCAGTCCTAGCGTGATTTCGATTTGCTTTGCTTGCCGTCGCCACTTTGAGGATTCTTTGTAGTGGCGTTCGGCTCGTCTGACCAGATTCGAAACACTGTCGGCACCGGTCAGCCCAAACCATGGACCTAACTCCCGTAGTGTTCCCCCCGACCAACGACGGCATAGCCAGGCAGCCATGTCACGTCCTGCCGCTGCGCTGCGAAACTTGGCGTACTCTTCCGGCTCAACTCGGTGCCCCTCTGCGGTGGCTGTGATGATTTCCTCGACGCTGACATTCTTAATCCGGCGGATCGTACTTCGGTAGCGACCGGAGTTTCCCCCTTCAGCCAGTCGTACCATTCGGCGGAGAAACTTCTCGCTACCGAAAACCCACTTGCGCAGCTCCGACTTGAACGGATCGTCCACAACCCTCAGTCCTGCTTTGACATATTTTCGATAGGCGCTATCTGGGTTTCTTCCGCCAACCGACGTGTTCCAGTGAGTGTGCAGTACATCATATTGAATCCAGTCGACCCGCTTGCTCTTTCGCGCATAGCCGACAAAGCTGCTGTACGGCCAGCTTTCCGGATCGGCTGCCAACGGGCGGTCGCCGTTACAGGGATTCAGGTGAATGTAACGACTGAGAGTCCAATAATAGCTAGCGTCTTCGACGAGAAACGCTTTGTAGCGGCCCTGGTAGAGATGTCCAGTGCGTTGGTTCCGTTTGGCATACCAATTGGCGTAGCCGGAAAGCCAATGTTGCATCCCGCTAGCGAGATTCGGCTCGGGCGTTTGAATCAGCGCATGGATGTGACTTGGCATCAGGCAGTAAGCCAGGACAATCCAGCCGCTGCGCTGGACTTCGTCTCGCAGTCCCTGTGTGAACCGCTCATAGTGACCTGAGTCATGGAACAGTTTGCGTCGTCCGTCGCCGCGAGTGACGATATGGTAATTAGCACCTGGAAACTGAATACGAGGTGGGCGCAAAAATGCGGACACAGCGGACACAGCACTTGGTGGTGGGGATAGTTAATTGCCAACCGTGGCAGTTTTCGAGAATTGCTACTGGCGGGTAGTGCAACCGCAAATCGAGCCCTGAAGGTATCGATGCAGAGAGGCCCCCAATATGACTCAGGCGGCTTCCGACGTTTGTGAATCGAGTTGGCGCATGCGGAGGCCAACTCTTGAATCGGACTTTTCGTCTGCTGAGTCAAGGACAAGGCGAGACGCGGACGCGAGCTAGCTGAGAACGGCGACGGCTTGGCAACTGAAGAGTATTGCGTGTTGTGGCGAGGTTAGCTGGCGAAGGCTCGCTCAACGCGAGAACGAACTCGAAAGTGTATGTTGCAACGAAGCGAACGTGTGCGGGCAATTTCATGGGGTTGTCCAGCTACGTTGTGAAAGAGCTCTCCAAAGTTGCTGACCACGTCCAACCAGCTGGTGCTCGTCAGGCCTACTCGCTGCAAGATATCCGGTGCGTCCTCGGG
>JAGQPR010000703.1 GCA_020426625.1 Planctomycetales bacterium | reverse complement strand
GTCTGTGGGGGCGCCATTAAAGGATTATACCCCGGAGGGCCAGAATTTTGCCCAATGCAGCTTCGGTTGCGGAGCACACTCTGCAGGCAAGCTCATTAGCTCAGGGCGGAAGCCCAGTGTCGCCAGGAATGCGACAGCACGCCCTGCGGAGGGGCCCGTACAATGAAAGGCGCTGGATGTCCTACGCCGAACGTTTCAAAACAGTTATCTTGCCCATCGCGCCGCGAATCTGTCACACGTTCAATGGCAGTGCGAACGCTCTATTCGACCGCGGCAACTCAGTATCTCAGGGCAGAACGAGCATTTGCTTATCAGGTCGCGAATTCACGGCAAATCGCCTGCTCGAAGCGCTGAACAAGCGTTGACTCGTGAATGACTGGGCGGTCCTGCTTTTTTCACGACAGAATCGCGAAACAGCTTCATAACTTCGCTAAGATAGGGGCTTATGCAGGTCGCGTCCAGCTTCAATGCTTTCGCCGGACACGCATCGTTGCTTAAGACTCAGATCTCGCGGGCGGATTATTGCTCGACCAAAATGCGAAATGCAGGAGCCAAGCGTGAAATTGCAGACTATCTCCACACCGCTCGGAGCGATGATTGCTCATTGGACTGCGGCCGGTTTACATTCCTTTCAGTTTTTACGCGAGGGCCAGCCTCGGAATGGCATCAGCGTACAGAGAGACGAATTTGATTTTGATCTGGCTGGGGAGGTCGAAGACTACTTTAGGACTGGAAAAATCGATGTTCCCATGACACTTCTCGATTGGAGCGGTGTACCTGATTTTCATCGTCGCGTACTCCAGCTATGTAGTAAGATCCCGTCCGGCATGACGGTCAGCTATGGCGACTTGGCGCGACAAGCGGGTAACCCTCGAGCAGCTCGCGCCGTTGGAACGGCGATGGCGCGGAATCGCTGGCCTCTCATTATTCCCTGCCACCGCGTCGTTGGATCGACCGGTAAGCTGACTGGCTATTCCGGAATTGGCGGCATCGAAACCAAGCGTGCCCTTCTAGGTTTAGAGAAGGAAGCGAATTGCTTGGTCGCCGTGTAATCGAAATGCGGTGGAGTATGGCGTCATCACTGAAAGAAAAGAAATGAATGGTTGTCTTCCAACTCGACTTTCTGTGCCCAGATCTCCATACACTGTCTACTACTTGGCATTTGTAATGGTTTGCAGCCTCGCCGCTCCTGCGTTGGCTACAGACTATTTCCTGGCAATTGGTGGCGGCTACAGCCCCGAAGGGAACCAAGCCTCGTTAGAAGCCAATGTCTTGTTCTTCCAACAAGTGCTGCGCACTTCGCATCGGGGGCCTTCTTCGACTTCAGTTTTCTTCGCCGATGGCTATAACGCAGAAGCGGATTTGCAAGTTGCCGACGACCAGCCCTCTCAGAGCCCTGCAACCGACCTACTCACCTCCATATTCACTTTTGGTGGCTCGCGAGAAAAGGTCTATTATCGAAATCATCGCGTCGCGAACATCGCTGGCCCCAACTCGCCCGACAATATCAAGGCCTCGTTGGCTCGCATCACAAAGAATCTGACCCAGGGTGATCGATTGTTTGTCTATGTTACCGCCCATGGCAGTGCGGGTGGCGATAGGAATCCCTACAACACCTCGATCAATTGCTGGGACAACAAGAAAGTTTTCGCCAAGCAGTTCGCTGGTTGGTTGGACGATGTACCCGCCACGGTTCCAACCGTGTTGATTATGGCACAATGTTATTGCGGTGGATTTGCACATGCCATATTCAACGAACATGACCCGGAGCAGGGCCTAGCCGAGAATATTCGCGTCGGCTTTTTTGCGCAACAGCATGATCTCGCTGCAGCAGGATGTAGACCTGACATTAAAAACGACGAGGAGTATAGCAGCTACTTCTGGGGTGCACTTGCTGGCCAGAGCCGTACGGGACGCCCAATCGCTGGTTGCGACTACGATCAGGACGGAATGGTATCCTTCGCGGAAGCGCACTCCTACGCAGTCATCGAGAGTAGCACAATCGATATACCGCTGCGTACCAGCGAAGAATGGCTCCGCTGGAACAGTCGGATAAGAGACTACGACCACCGCAGAGACACCCGTCGGCGACGTCCCAACGATACAGCAAGTGCACCGGCTGTCGAAGCCGATGACCAAGCAATACTTGGAATGACAGGGAGTATTTCAAGTATCGCAGATCGATGTAGACCGGAAATTCGAGCAACAATTACTGGACTATCAGAACAGCTTGGACTAAAGGTTGAGCAAGAGGTTACTGATGTATTCGCAAAATTCGAGGATCGCAGGCGAGCGCAGCCGATGGTGCGACGAGGTCGTGGCCGCAGCTCGGGTCGGCGAATATTGCGAGAACAAGTGCTCGATGAATGGCCCGAATTGTCCGATCGCGAAACTTGGCGAGACTCCCCGTTGCTTTCCGCCGGAAACCAAGAGAAATTCCTTGGTGAGTTAAAAGCTCTGCCAGCGTATGAGGCATTCGAGCAGAGCTTGCTTGAACGTGAAAAGTCGCGGCATGAACGCGAACTGGCTGAAGTGGAACGGGCCAAGTTCCAAAGGCTTGTCAATGCGCTGGAATACGCCATCTTGGCTGAAAACCTTGAGCAAATCGCTTCGCCTGAAGAGGTTCATCGCTTTCAACAAATGGTCGCGATGGAAGAGGCTTTCCTCTCACCCTAGTGTCACAAATCGTAATTCCGATGCCACATCAGCCTCTAGCGCGCTAGCGTGCGGTTCCGTCAAAAAACGCGTG
>JAGQPR010000702.1:1082-2751 GCA_020426625.1 Planctomycetales bacterium | reverse complement strand
AATACGGATCGATTGGTAGCGCATCTACGCGCTGTCCGCGAGGTGTGGTTGGAATCACCGTATGAAGGAGGTTCGCCACCTCGCTTTATCATCGAGTGCAGCCGCCGTCGTATCCCACGTGGAGTTGGTGTCGAGATTGTGGGGATGACTGAGCAGGAATCGGCGGGCCATTTCCACGATTGCGATTGTCCGATTTGCAACATGTTGGCCGACGGGCGGTTCGGAGTCGCCTTTGATTTTCTGGACGGCCATCATTTGGAACTTGACGAGGATTTCGCGTTCTCGCTGTGCGAAACACGGGAAGAGTGGCAGGCCCTGGTCGATGAGCTTGGTGGATTCGATGCATTTGATAGTTGTGAGGGAAGTGAAGAATCACCATCCGACCAATGCGTTGACGAATACGCTTCAGCCTGGACCGCGAATCGCGGTGACTCGCCGCTACCAGGGGATTCCACAGGTAACCTGAAACTGGCCTTCCTCCTGTCTGAGATAGTCAATGCACTGCAACAGGAGGACGACTCGTTGAGCGTGCGGCGAGTCAACGAGGAGTTTAGCCTTTTTCGAAGATGCGAAGGCAATGAGCGAATTTGCGCCGCGGAAGTCTTGAAGGATTCCCTGGAAAAAATCGCATCGCAGTACCCTGCGCTGCTTTCCAAGGCAGCGGATTTGCAGAGTAGGATAGACGAATCCTTGCGAGCTACAGCCTAGGGACGATGCAGCGACCTCAAATGACTGTGGAGCTTAGCAGATTCCTGCAATGCTGGAATTGAGTAGTTGATTATGTTACGTTACACGCGGGTAAGCAGGTGCGACAGCTGGTCGCTGGAAGAGTTCCTGTGCTCGCCTGCTGTCCGACGGACAAATCGCCCTTCCTAAATTTGCAGTTTTTCGCTCGCTTCCTTTGATCGACAAGGGACTTTTCCATGACCAAGAAAATTGCTCGTCGTACTTTTGTCAACTCCACTCTCGGTGCTTCGGCAGCCATGGCGATTGGTTTGAAACCGAACACCAGTCGAGCTCAGTCGCCGAACGAGAAAATAGGCGTGGCGGTTGTGGGTGCGGGTGGTCGCGGCGGAAGCCACATTCAAGCATGGCTAAACGAGCCGAGAACTGAGATTCTTTACGTTTGCGATGTCGACTCTGGACTCGGCCATGAGCGTTGTAGCATCATCGAAGACAAGCAGGGCAAACGGCCAACTTTGGTTAAGGATATGCGCGAAGCATTCGACGACAAATCAGTTGATGTCATCAGCACGGCCACTCCAAATCATTGGCACGCTTTGACTGGTATCTGGGCCATGCAGGCAGGTAAAGACGCCTACATCGAAAAACCAGTGTGCCACAATATCGCCGAAGGCAGTGCGTTAATTGCGGCCGCGCGGAAATACGGTCGTATTTGCCAAGTAGGCACTCAACGCAGGTCCAGCAAAGAGTGCATTGACCTGGTGAACTTCGTCCGCTCAGGCGGAATTGGGGAAGTTAAGTTCGCTCGCGGCCTGTGCTACAAACGGCGTTCGTCCATCGGCGCTCTCGGAAACTACCCCATTCCTGAAGATGTCGATTTCAATTACTGGAGTGGACCTGCCGCATATACCGATCCCAAGCTGACTCGCGAGCGATTCCATTACGATTGGCACTGGCAACGTTTGTATGGTAACGGCGACCTCGG
>JAGQPR010000702.1:0-1072 GCA_020426625.1 Planctomycetales bacterium | reverse complement strand
ACCGATCCCAAGCTGACTCGCGAGCGATTCCATTACGATTGGCACTGGCAACGTTTGTATGGTAACGGCGACCTCGGGAACCAAGGACCGCACCAAACAGACGTGGCCCGCTGGGGCTTGGGCATTGACACGCATCCCGTTCGCGTGCTCAGCTACGGAGGTCGGTTAGGCTATCAAGCCGAACGCAAAGACAACAGCTATGTTGACGCAGGGAATACCGCCAACACCGAAGTCTCAATCTATGACTACGGCGAGAAATGCATTGTCTTTGAGACTCGTGGTTTGGAGATTAAGCCTTCAGCCGACGACGAGTTGAACAAATTGTTTCGCAGCACTTCCGGCAATAAGATTGGCGTCGTCTTTTACGGCAGCGAGGGCTACGCTGTCGAGGGCGCCAAGGGTGGCTCCGTTGCATACGACAAGGATCTGAATGTCATTAAGGAATTCGATGGCGGCGGTGACCATTTCGAGAATTTCTTGAACGCATGTATTAGCCGAAATGCAGCTGAATTGAACGCCGAGGTTCGGGAGGGGCATCTTTCGGCTGCGATCAGCCATTTGGGGAATATCTCGTACTACTTGGGAGAAAATACGCGAGTCTCAATCGATGAGGCTCGGCAGATGCTCTCAAAAGTAAAGAGCCTGGATGACAACGAGAATACGCTGGAGAGAACCGTCGTCCATTTAAGAGACAACGGAGTTGACCTCAGCCGCACGCCACTTTGTATGGGCCCCAATCTAGAATTCGACCCCGAAAGGGAAATGTTTCCGAATTCACCCGAAGCAACGTTACTGACCAGCCGCGTTTATCGCAAACCCTTCGTCTGCCCCAAAGCGGATCGAGTGTAGCTTCTTGGTTCTGATTTTGGCAGATCGTCATCCGTAGCAAGACTTACCAGTGCAGGCAAACCGCCGAGCGCCAGCCAGCATTGACAGTGAAATGTTCCGGCGATTCATTTGGCCACCTTTAAGTTAGGATCTGAGGAAAAATAACTTGGGTGTTTACTGTGGGTGGAATTGATAGTTCGAACGTGGAAGTGTTTTGTCGCGGACGGTGGTTTCATTTTCGCGA
>JAGQPR010000701.1 GCA_020426625.1 Planctomycetales bacterium | reverse complement strand
AACAAACCACCGAACTGATTTGATACTATCTCATCAGTCTCCGAGGGAGAGTAAGTTGAATTGGTGTCGATTAGCGCGAAGTGTGCCTTTTTCCGCATCTTTCGCGGAGCGGGGGGCAACTATAGGACACACTTTCGGGGAGCGAAAGGCGACTATCGGACACCAATTGACCGAATTAGCCGGGACGCGCTAGAGAGCATAACGCCTCTCCTTTCACTTCGGCGAGGGGTTTGCCACATTCTCTTTCCTCCGTCTTCCTCATCCTGGCGATGCAGGCGAGAATTAGCTGTATCAGCTGTCTGGGATAGCTTGACGTGCACGACTGAACTGCTGGGTGGCAACCCTCTACTGCCACATCTTCACAATTATTTCACTGACAGTGGCGACTGGGGTGGAACAGCCAATCCCAAAATGCAGTTTGGCGTCCAGTCGCTGGGGTTTTGCTACAGAATATTGTTCGAGGAGTTTCCATGTACCGCACTCTGGCACATCTTCGTTTTCACGTTTGGACCACCGTCTTCGCCATTTGCGTCTTTCCGCTCTGCCCCCTAGCGCTTGAAGCGCACGATGATCCATCCGACGAGCCGCATACACATGCCTCTGGAGAGCATATACATGAGGAGGGGGCCAGCGAACCGCAAATCATTGGTCCAGCTTTGGTGCTGCCTCAGATCGAAGGTCCCAAACCATGGTCGAATAAACCAGCGTTAACGGATCCTCATCGCTTTTCAATTGCCATCATGACCGATCGCACAGGCGGGCATCGTCCTGGAATTTGGATGAAAGCTGTCGAACGGATTAATTGGCTGCGTCCCGAATTCGTGGTGTCCGTCGGCGATCTCATCGAGGGATATACGGAAGATGAAACGGAGATCGCAACGCAATGGAAAGAATTCCTGGGCTTTATCGATCAGATGCAGATGAAGTTCTTCTTCGTGGCTGGCAATCACGATGTGACCAATCCAGTGCTGCATCGGATATGGCGTGAAAAGTTCGGTCCAGAATGGTATTCCTTTGATTACCAGGGCGTGCATTTTGTATGTCTGTCCAGCGAGGATCCGTCAGCACATTTGGGAGACAAGCAGCTATCCTGGCTGGAAGAAGATCTTTCCCAACATCGCGACGCGAGATGGACGTTGGTTTTCTTGCACAAACCGATTTGGGTTTATGCTGAACGTGAGGCGGCAGCTGGTAACCCCGATCCTACAAATTGGAATCGGGCTGCCAAAATGTTAGTTGACCGCCCCCATACCGTATTTGCTGGGCATGTGCATCATTACGTCCAATACCAGCGGAACGGGCAACAATACTATTCCCTGGCCACCACCGGTGGAAGTTCGCAATTGCGAGGACTACCCTATGGCGAATTTGACCATATCACTTGGCTGACGATGGAACAGGATGGACCACATGTTGCCAACTTGCTCTTGGATGGAATTCAGCCAGCGGGGATCGTTACCGAAGAATCCATTGAGGGCTTCCACGAATTCTTGGAAGGAGTGCATATCGATGTCGAGCCGATCCTGATCAGCGAAGATGCACTTCGACGTGGTGAGATCCGCCTGAACGTGCAGAATGACTATCTGTCGCCAGTGTCCATCGAGGCAAAGATTGAGGGCTTGCCGTTGGTTGGGCTCAATATGGAGTCTCAGCAAATTCAACTGAGTGCCGAAGCGGGCCAAGTAACACGTCAAGTCATTCCGTTTTCGATGAGCGAAGACGTTGAACTGAGTCGTTTCCGGCTAACAACGCTAACCGCAACTGTTACCTCCGACGACAAGCCTCTCAAGGCAGAGTGGACGGTTCCAGTCATTGTAGACCACCAGTTCGAAATTCGCCCTTTGACTGCTGCCCTTGATGGTAGGCTAGATGAATGGAATTCAGCAACATGGTGGACTACCAAGGAATCACCGATGCTGGCTGGGAATGTGGAAGACTGGACAGGTAACGCAGACGGTTCATTCTCACTCGCGGCTGGTTTCGACGCAGAACGGATTTATGTCGCTGCCAAAATCATGGACGAGAAGATTATCGATGGCGATTCGTTTTCCGTGATCATAGACCCCCGGCCACTGCTCTCTCGATTGGCAACCAATCGATTGGGGCGCGAGTCAATAGCAGTTACCGTGCAGGCCCCGCCTAGCGAAGAAGTGACCGCCTGTTCTGTAGCTGCCCCGGGACGTCGAGAATCTCGTTCCAGCCAATACCAGGCATTCGGGCGTCGAGTAAAACAAGGTTATGAACTTGAGATTTCGATGCCCATAGCGAACTTGGTGGAAGCTCAGGGGGCAGATTGGGCCAACTTTCAAGTTGGCGCTCGAATGGGAGACGTAGATACTCAGGAAGACAAGTCCTTGGAAGTCTTATGGAGAGCGTCGCCCGATCGAACTGCAAATCGAGGTTTTGCGCATGTGATTCGCAAGTAGCCCGCGTGTAAGGAACGCTCGATCAATAACCGTCGCCTTTCGCTTCGGCGAAAGTAGCGTTTTTCCGCATCTCCTTCACCAGGATCTTTGACAAGATCCACTACGTCAGTTAATGATCCCGCGTTGCCAAGTCAATTCAATGTTCTAGGGCTGGTGCAGGTGGAACAAGCAGGGATGTTGCGAACTCAGAGACGCAGGTTGTGATAATCAAATCACCGTTCGTTCGCCCTGCGCGCTGTTTACTAACCTGGGGTTGCGCGGAAACTCGCGTTACTCGTTAACCGCTTACCCCAGGCTACCCTCTGCCACTGCTCCGCAGTTCCGGAGGACAACTCGCAAG
>JAGQPR010000700.1 GCA_020426625.1 Planctomycetales bacterium | reverse complement strand
CTCGCGACGGTCTTCATGAATAATCCGGGCTAGGTCGCTAATGGGGCGCGTCAATCCGCCAGTCTTTCCAAGGCTTGAAGCCTTGCCTGCCTTCACCAAAGGCACCAACACCATTTGCTGGTTGAAGGGAACGATACGCCTGAAGTTTAATGAACAATTCCTCGACAACCTGAGGATGTTGTTCCGCCACATCGTTTTGTTCTAGAAGATCGACGGGCATCTTAAACAAGAAAACACGGTGCTCGTCGCCGATGCGGCGATCGCGAATATCGGGGCCATTGACAATTAGTTTCCACTGGGATGTCGTGACCGCGATCGTCTCTCGATCCGGTCCACTTTGTCCGTGATAGGAGTACCAGTCGCGCTGGGCAAGTGCTGATTCCGTTCCGTCCAGCAAACTGCAAAGGCTGACGCCGTCCAGCGGCTTATCTTCCGGCTGAATCGTTGCCAGATTCACGCCAGCGCTTTCAAGAATCGTTGGCATCACATCGATATATCCCATCGTGTTGGTCAGTCGGCGACTACCCCGCCAACGCGCTGGCCAGCGCACTCCGGCCGGGACTCGCACGCCGCCTTCGAAAGTCGTTAACTTGGCGCCTCGAAGTGGCACGTTGTTCTGTTTGAAATCCGGGACTCCGCCGTTATCGCTCAGAAACCATACCTGCGTATTGTCCGCTTCGCCACAGTCCTCGATAGCCTGCAACACACGTCCCACCGCCTGATCCAAGCACCAAATCATTGCCCTGAGCGTGTCCTCCTTGCTTGCATCGCTTCTTGTCGAATATCGAGCCAAGTCCTCTGGCTTGGCTTGAAACGGGGAATGAGGGGCGTTGAAGGGGATGTAACAGAAGAAGGGCGCTTGCTCCTGGGCTGCGGTACTGATGAACTGGACCGCCGCTTCAGCAATCAAATCAGTGGCGTATCCTTGCTTGGGCGAAGGCTGAAAATTGATGTGCCAATCACGTTCTCCCTCGCGAGTGAGATCAAAGTAGTCAATCGCGCCATTGTAGTGGCCTTCAAAATGCGTGAAACCGCGCGAAAGTGGATGCCACTTGATGTGATGGTGCCCTAAATGCCACTTGCCAAAAATGCCACGGTTGGTGTAACCGGCCTTGGACAAAGCATCGGCGAGGGTTTGTTCCTCGACCGGCAAGCCGAAGTTGCGTTGAGGCGGGATGACAGCGCGGGCCAAACCATAACGAATTGGGTACCGCCCCGTAAGCAATCCAGCCCGTGTGGGGGAACACATCGGTGCAACATAAAACCGATCCAATTCCACTCCCGCTGAAATCAGACGGTCGATATTCGGAGTTTCGGCCCAATCAGCGTGGTTGCTGACGGCACCCCATCCCAGGTCGTCGGCCAAAATGATAACCACATTGGGTTTGTCTGCCAGTAATTCAGGTGTTAACACCTTGAAAAACATACAACTGCAGACGACGAAAGGAATCCATCTTGCATGGAACATAATTACCTTCCTCCACTCGCTTCACCAATATCGTTCAACCACGATTTGGCCCGGTTCCTTCGATTTATGCTTCCGCAGGCCGCGCTCACCCAACATGGAAATCAATTCGTTCAGCATGTCGGGGTTACCGCACATCATGACGCAGCAATCCGTTGTAAAGGGCTGACCGGCCATGCTTTCCAGGGAGCCGTTTGCTAGACAATGGGTAATGCGGCCACTGAGGGCTGCTTCAAGCTGTTCGCGGGAGACAACAGGAACGTAAGCGAATTTTTCACCGTGCATGGCAGACCACTGCGCCAATTCCGGCTGGTAAGCCAGATCCGTACCGTGCCGTACACCGTGCACCAACACGATCTTGGAATACCGCTGCCACGGCGTGCGTGTTCGGAGCATGGCAATGTACGGAGCCAAGCCAGTTCCAGTTGCGATCAACCATAAAACACTGGCGGACGGCGATTTGCTGAGTGTAAAGCTACCTGCTGCTCGGGTACTGACATCCAATTGATCGCCAACATCCATCTTCCATAGGTGTGGCGTTAGCCTGCCTTCTTCCACCAAGACGATGAAAAAGTCGAGTACTTCGCCATGCGGCGACGCCACACTGTAGGGGCGATGAAGATGGCCATCCTCACGCTCTATGCCCAGCTGCAAGAACTGCCCTGGTTCGAAATGGGCTACTCCTGGAGCTCTGATTTCCAGAGTGAACAATCCGTCCGCCCAGATCGTTTTTTTTTCGACGACGCCGCGAGTCCATTTCATGTATTGCCGTACCTTTGTTTGACGAAGAGAGATGAAGAGCATGATAGCATTTTTATGGGCTTCGTTTGCGCCGTTAGCGCCGCAATCTAGTGCGATTCAGACGCCTAGCGGACGAGAGACGCCTAGCGGACGAGTGTCTACGATTTGAGTAGGGGAAGTGCGTTCGAGTAACCTAGGCCGCCTGCCTGGGTGTATTTCGCCTCTAAGTCCTCGATTTTTGAGTCCTCGATTCTTTATTTCGCCAGGCTGGCTGCCTAGGCTGCGGTCACAGGCAATCACTAGCGGCTAACCGAGTTTTATTAGCTATCTGGATTGGAATAATCGCTTTACCACCAACTCTCCCGTCTTCTCCCGTCGGGGAGTCGCGAGCGGCCACACGCGAAGCAGGTCTGCGAGCGGAGAGCGGGCTTTCCCTCCCCGTCGCTGGCCGTCGCTGGGGCACCGACCCTCCTTCCGAAAGTTACGTCGTTTTCTACGTAACTTTCGCAAGGAGCTTGAGTTCCGCTCGGCACCAAGTAAGTATTCGCCGAAGGGGTGAACGGTACCCA
>JAGQPR010000006.1 GCA_020426625.1 Planctomycetales bacterium | reverse complement strand
GCGTGACCGTAAAACTCAACTGGAACAGTCCAGCGCGGGCAATCTCGGCGACAAAGTTGACACCGAGCACAATCCGTTCGTCTCCCAGCGAAAGCACTTGTTTGCTAAGCACTCGCACCTCCGACTGGACGGGCACAACTCGCGCGACCACTTCGCCACCTTCCGAGCCGTAGCGATAAACGCGATGTAGAATAGCCGGTTCCGCTGGCAGCATATTGTTGTCAAAGTCGCTTAGATTGACCGTCGACATCCCGGAAGGCTCCAGTTTCTCTGGCTGAGCTTCGGGACCGAAGGCAACTCCCAGCAAGCCGACTTCTCCGGCCGCGCCAACAACTTTGACCGGTGCCAGGCGAACATCGGTCGGCAGCGGGTCCAAGCTTCGCTGAGTCTCTATCATTACGTCAAAGGCCTGTGACTGCGCTGGTTCAACGCTCAATTTCAGGTTGCCGCTGTCGGCGTCAAACTGCCAGCCCCCCACGGGTCCGTCCACGCTGCTGACGGTCAATCCCTCACGCACCAGGATGTTCAGTTCACCCACTTGGCCTTGCGACGGACGAATGTGAATTCGATGTTGGCCATCAACTACACCGGGGCCGGGCAGATAGAGATTGGATGACTCCACAAAGTACACAGCCAATTCACTGCTTACGTCGCGCGCTTGAGGCTTGAGACGCAGCACGGCTTTACCAGGTGCCAACAGCAACTTGGCTTGAGTTGCATCCGGGATCTGCAGGGATTCGATGCGATAGGCATTGGGGCTGACTACATCCCAGCCAGCGTCGTCGTAGCGCAGATCGACGGTTTGTAATGCGGCGGCACCTGTCAACAGGGGAATGCCTTCCATGGCCCGCACCGCCTCTAGTTGATACTCAAACGTTGCCGTCAGTTCAACGACTTTATCGCCTGCAGGTACCGGGGTACCGTTGGTCGATTGGTCGGACTCCGATCTGGATTCGCTTTCCAATTCAGATTCGTTTTCGGCCTCGGACTCGTTTTCCGACTCGGCTGGCTGTTCTGCGACTGGAGTGTTTGTCGCAAGCGGGATATTGACAATGTAGCTTAATCCCAGCCCGGCAATATCCCGTTTGGTCAATCGCAAACCGTCGCTAGTAAAGTTAGTAAGCACGGCGGGAGAGTTTAGCAGCAGGAAGCGATCCCCTGGTCGCCCGGAGACTTTGATCGTACCCCGCGCCGTAAGCCGCGAATCTCGATGCGCAATGTCCCACTGCTGCTCGATTGCGTCTGCAGCTTCGAATCCTGCGGGCTCTTCTGCAGCCAATCCAAACTGTCCACCATACAGAGCCAACGCCAACAATATCAATGCAGGCGATACGGGCCCAATTCCATTCGGTTGGGAGGTCGATTCCGCCGAGGAATCCTTCTGATCGTCTGCAGATTGTTGGAAAACGGCGGCCAAGCGACGTCCCCAGGTCACACAATTGGGCAGCCATACACCCAGCGCGATTGCCACGGCGATCAAACCGTAGAACCAAGGCGCGCCATCTCGTTGCGACAGCACACCGACGACGATTGCCAATACTCCCACTGGAATCAATAAACTGCGTAGCCAAGCAGGGATTGCTGCCAGTGTTAGCAAAACCAGTAGCAGTCCGATGGCAATAGCCAACAGTCCACCCAAAGACAGGTTGACTTGCCACTGCGGTGTGTCTTTGACCAGCAACTGCACGGACTCACCGGTTGCAAGAACGGGCAAGCTGATTGCCAGTGATTGCGTCGGCCCTGTTTGCTTAAAAGCAACCAGCGTCATGACCAAAGCGACGACTATGGCGATGGTTGGTCCCAACAGCCCTAGAGTTCGCAACAAATTAGAGTTGGCATGGCCAAGGACGCCAGTCAACGCTAACAGGACAATCATCACCAATGGCACCAAGCCTTGCTTGGCAACCCAAGCAAAACCCGTTGGCCTTAATACGGGCACTGGCGGCACTACCGTTCCACCGATCGGTACCAAGACATGCTGTTCATCACCGACAATGTTCCATTGTGTCTTTAACACCGGCGCAAAGACGATCGGTAGAACCAGCTCCGGGTTGCTTGCATCCACACTGGGCTTACCCAATCTCAAGCTAACTTCGACTGGAGCATTGGGATCGATGCCACCGGGCAGCGGGATCAACGTGGCATCCTCACTCTGCCGGGCGGTTACCGGCTGTCCATTGACCGACACTTCCCAGAGCCGCACAGGTGCATCGGGCAGTTTGATTTTCAGCGACAACTGACCTCGCGATTTCACATAATAGGTGACATCTGTCACCAATTCGCCGTCTTTGGAAACACGACTGTTCGCTTCCGAGAATTCGACAATTTGTGTCGTGGTCGTCCCTGTTTGAAACCAATTCACGGTCAAGTTAAGATCGAATGGCCTTTCGGTGTATTGCCAAGTTCCCAGGGGGGCGGCATTGCTGAGCAGCCGGAATTCGGCAGGCAATTCCAAGGGATCTAACTCCAGCATGGCGCTGGAAATTGAAGCGGTCTTGATTTCCACCTGCGTAGGACTGACCACTTGAATGTAACCGCGCTCTCCCTGAACGCCGGTTGGCTCGATTTGACCTGCTCGAAAGGTGCCGCTGGTGTCGGGCTTTTCCTCATAAGTGATTAAAAGCGTGTAGGCTCCCATGACCGGTTGGTGCAGCGTGACCGTCAATACATCGCCTTCCCTGCGCCAAGTACGCACGTCTTGACCATCAACCATCACATTGCCCAAGGACTCCGGGGCCAGTATCTGCCATTCCGATACCGGCGATCCTGTGACGAAGTAGTTGATCAGGGCGCTACCATAAACGGTTTCTTCGCTCAACGATAAAAGATGCAATACGTCCGATTGAACGCTGCGATCAAGTAGCTCGATCTGCATTGTGGCCGACCACTGTGGTTCTCGAATTCGAAACGCTTGTTGCAGAGCTGCTGTGGGTTTGGGAAAGTACGACAAAGGTTTCTCGACCAGCAGATCGGTGGCACCGGCGGCAACGCGAATGCCAGCTGCACCAACGATGCCAATGTCACCACGCAACGACTTTGCTGTGGGAAAGTCAATTCTTGGCAGAACCCAATCGCCTGCCGCCACGTTTTCACTTCGCTCCAATCGCACTTGGATCAGTTGGCGACCAACCACGTCCTGGCCGAAGATAACCTTCAAATTCCGTTTTTCATTTTCAGATTCCGTAGCAGCGACGTAATCCGCCACACTAGTTCCCGTGACGGCCACGACAGAATAGTCGGCTGGTACCAGCGAATCCCATTCGCGAATGGGCGCTTCACGTACGTCCAGCTCGATGTCGGCAATGATCACACGGTCTGTGTCGGTCAATTGGTAGAGCACCAGTTCGGATACGTTAACTTCCGGTTGGATTCGGTCCGCCGCGACGGAGAAGGCATGGTCACTGGCGGGAAATCGGTAAACGTAAACTTGTCGCGATTCCAACGATTCGCTGGGGAATTGGTCCGGCGCCAACTGCGTCAGTCCATTCAGTCCAGTAGGTTCAATGCGAACGGATCCAAGATTAGAAATCCTTAGGTAACCCGAATGCCGAATTGCACCGGTAGGATCCAATCGCATACCCTCTACGCGAATCGGAAATGCTCCTAGCGCAGTCTGGCTGCGCACCCGAAAGTCGCTTGAGCCCGTGATGGGCTGACTGAGCACGATATCCAAAGTGCGACCACTGTCGTCGCCGTTCACTTTCCAGCTGACAATGTTTGCGCCTTGCACGTCCAGTATTTCTCCGGGTCCGTGTAAGCGCATGCTACATGATTTCAATTCTCCTTGCAGAACCTGAAAATCGATTTTGTGTTCTTGCCGCAACAACCCTGCGCCTATCTGCGTTTCGACAAGACCTGACGTGGTGAAGAATAGCTTTCCCTCACCCGCCTTACGAGCCACTTTCCATTGCACCTTAACCCGACCGTTGGCTGGTAAATAACCCACCCATTGCTCGTCTTGTCGTCGTGGCACGACAAACTCTTGATCCCGATGGAATTCGAGATCACCCTCCAAGCCATCCAGTGTTAGCGGAATTACGGCACTGGCTGCCACTGAAAAATCCATTCTTCGACCGTTGATTTCAGGCTGATCTAGCGAAGCCACGAAATCGAGATTGATCGAATACTCGCCTGGCGTATTGAAGATCAATTGATAGACCGGTTCATGTTTGTCCGCAGAGAGCTTCAGTCGATAGTTCGCATCGGCAGGAATCTGGCTGATGGCAGCTTTGCCGGAAAGAATCGTTAGCTCCGCATCTGGTTCACTGACGAGAGCCTTTCCTTGCAGTTTGAAGTGTACGGATTGTCCGTTTGGATGCAGCGAGCCATGCAGTTCGGTGTCGAGTAACTCTACCGGTGCAGGTGCAGTCCCACGCCGATTCAACTGAAGTTGAATCTGTCCTCCGGTCGAGGATTGAAAGCGTTCACTTCTGTCGGTCGATTCCAGCGGATCGAACCCAGCTAGCGCGATTAAGGCGCCCTCAACATCGGCAGCGTAGCTGATTGCCACAACCGATTCGAATCCCACAGAGTCACCGGGGGTAATGTGCGCTAGTTCAACGGTCGCCGGCAATTCGGACACTGGGGTCAGTATTTTGATTCTGGCAGCCAATTCCTTGACGTCTTTCTTGAATTGCAGATCAAGAAATCGCTTGGAATCCTTGTTTCGAATCGACCAGGCGTGCACATGCTCCGATTGCACCTCCAATACATTTCCGTCACCATTCAAGCCGAGTCGGTATGTCGTCGGCTTTCCCTGGAGCAATTTTATGTTCAGTAGAATTGTCTGCTCAATGCGGCGCTGTGAAATTTCGGCAGTCGCCTGTGCTTTGGCGGTAAAAAAAGTCGGTGGATCCGGTAGTCTGCCGTGAGCTTCCACGATAATGGTGCCGGCACCAGAGCCATCAATCGAGCTGCTAACGCTTGCTCCTCCAGTTTCGGCTTGCCCCAGGCACGTGGTGCTTTGCCCGCAACACATCCCCAGCAGAACCAAGAAAAAAACTGCGACAAATCGTTGGGTGATCGAGATCGTTGAAGAGAGTGGTGAATAGTGCATGATGACTTGCCTAAGATGATGCCTTTGCGCTGTTTCTATGTGGTTGACCGGGGGAATCCTGTGCGATTGCCCGGGAAGATTTCGTGTAGATGACTAGGAAACACGGCGACACAATCACAGCTCGGAATGTCACTGTTAAATTCCAGCCAAGTTCTGGATGTGGTCCTGTGCTAATTACCGCTCAGTTGTCTGGCCTGGTCGACCATCGTCTTCAACTGCTGCGCCTGCCTTAAAAGTCGATTGTTGTGATTCGAGCTGGACAACAGCTCAGATAACGCCTTCAATTCGACCGCTTCTCCAAGTGGTTCACCTTTCAGCTTGGCCGCGAATAGAGCTGCCGCAGAGGCGATTTGCAGCGACGAATCTGCTTGTTCTATACGTGGAGCCTGCGGCTCATAAGGAATAGGCCACCTGTTCTCTACCATCTGGCCAGAAGACATATCTTGGAATCGCACTGAGACGGAACCAACATCGCCTTGGCCATCATCTTTTACCTGCATCTGGTAGATGGCAACTCCGGCTTCCTCTGCTGCTAATTCCGCAGCATCCACCTTGTCGTTGCGAAAGTCCTCTTGCTGCAACAGATGCTTTTCAAATCCGAGCAATTTGTATTGACCAACCCGTTGAGGATTGAATTCGACTTGCACTTTGACATTCTTCGCCGACGGTCTCAGTGCGCCCGCCAACTGACGGACAAAGCCATCGTCGGTCGCATCCAGTGAATCTAGCAAATAGTATCTACCATCACCCTGGCGAGTGAGGGCTTCCAAGACACCGTCGTTCAATCCCTCGGCGCTAATGCCTGCCGCATCGAACGCGATGCCCGCATCGCGCATCGTCGTGATCATCTGTGACAGGCTATCCGGATCGGCGTTGCCTAAGTTAACCGCGCCATCGGTCAACAAAACAACTCTGTTCTGAGCTCCCTCCATTTGCTGCTCCAAAGCCTTTTCAAAGGCCAATCGCAGCGCAAGTTCCATGTTGGTACCACCCTCACTCGGTAGGTTATTGATCGACTGATTCAATGAAGCCAATTGGGCACTATTGACCTTGTCCGCCAAGAGTCGTGGCTGTCTCGCAAAGCTGATCAAAGTCATCTGATCGATTGGCTTGAGTTGTTCAGACAGCAAGGAAAAGGCACGACGGACAATCTGCTGTCGATCAAAGCGTTCCATCGAACCAGAGTTGTCTAACAGTACGGTGAGCCTGAGCGGAACGTTACTGGCGCGGCCAGCTGCGGCAGTACGCATGGAAATTCGCAACAAATTGCGCTGCTGCAAAAAAGGGTGAATACACTGTTCGATGACGGCCGCGACCTTTTCTTCATCGCGAGGTACGGGGTCGCCATAGTCCAGCGCGTTGACAAATTCTTCAATGCGTACGCTGTTCGAATCAGGCCACTGGTTGGTAGAGAGCGCAGATTGAGCCAGTTTGTAGGACACATCGCTGACGTGAAGCGAAAAAGTAGAAAACGCTTGCCTGGCCGCATCATCTTCTTGCATTCCCACGCGAATATTCAATGCTCGTGATTTGTTCTCGGCTTCATACCAATCGACTCCACGGTCTACAGTCGTACCGGCCACAGTGTTTTCTGCCGCGACCTCGCCGTCGGTAGCCTTGCCCAATACAAGCCCTTCTTCGCTCTCGAACGACTGCTGTTCGAGCTCGGCCAAATCTTCTTTGCGTTTCTTGGAGAATCCATAATCACGACTCCCCTCGCCGCCATAGCCGCTTGTGGCGAGCTGATCTTTTGCTTCCCCCCCTAAGCGATGTTCTTCTTCGATGTTTCTCGTAGCGGCTTGGTCGCCGAAGCGGCTTAGGGCCTGGCGGCTGGTATTCGCTTCAGGTTGACCTGCAGCTGGCCCGCCTTGAGGAGAAGTCGAGAGCTGAATTCCTTGTAGGGAGTAAAGATCTGCTGCACGCAAGTAGTCCGGGCTGTTAAGTCCACTTTCCTTGTCGACCAATCCGTCGGCATCGGCATCCACCGTCGCCCCAAGTGCGAAATCCCAGCGTGTCGCATCTTCAGCGCGTGATAGCTCGTTCTGGCTGCCTCCGCGTTCTGCCCACACGGTTCCCTCGGTAGCAGGATTGTCATACGCAAAGTTCCCGAAGCCGTCATCCAACACTTGATTTTGGGATAAGTCGGGCAAAACGAATGCCAGCGTAGGGGCTGTAGGGCTGTCAACTTCAATAGTGCTACCCAACGCTGTTGATGAACCATTGGCAGCGTAACCTAGAGCGCTTTCCTGGATTCCAAACTCCGTCCCGACAATCGCCTGCGACTGCGCTAGCGAATCCTCAAGAAAATACCTCGCACGTTCACTTGCTTCGATGTCTGGCAATTGAATAGCAGCAATGGCAGCTTGGCCACTGTTCATGGCCAAATCATCAGCCATCCAGGTTGATGCCCGACCGGGCTGCACGCCCTGTTCCCCTATTCCGAAACGTGTAGCGGCGCTGGCGGCTGGCTCTGATTGAAGAAGTTCAAAACCTGCGGCTCTCGACGAAGGCTCCTCTGACAACTCGAGCGAGTATTTCGAGTCTCTGGAAGGCATACCGGAAAAAGGCGTCGATGGCCCCTCGGCAAGGCTCGACCGGAGCGCATCCAAAGCAGGACGCTGCCCCGGCACCTCGAAATCAGCTTGTGAACCACCCGATAGCGATGGTGTTTCAGGGTACGCGAAGTGTTGAGTCAACCCTTTGGCCTCCGAAGCGGCGAATTCAGCCGTTTCCGCAGCATCGTTGTCGAAGTAGGATAAGTTCGTGCCAATCCTCGGGCCTGATGTTTTCAGGAGCAGCGAAGAAAGCACCACTATTCCCAGTAGTCCAGCCATACAAGTGGCAGCCACTGCCCGCGATGTCCTTCCGAGTCTCAGTCCTCTCAAAGTACTCAACATCCAATACCTGCCCGCCCGTGGTCGAACGACTTGGGTGGTTGGCGGAGAATCACTGCTATCCAATATTGCCAGCAGCGCCTGGCGCTTCTCCTCTGGTAGCTTCCAATCGTCTTCCGCAGTTTCTCGCTCCAGTGTGCCAATTTCCCCAAGTACGCTGTGCACCGATGCAATCTGTTGCTTTAGCCGTGCCAGCTCAGGACGCTGTTCAAGCAGCCGTTCCAATTCCGCAGATTCAAAATCGGAGGCCTCGCCCAAGACGCTAGCCACAATGCGTGCTTCGAGTTCAAGTTGAGATCGGTCGTCTGATGGTTGATTGCTCATGACTCTCCGTCGATTCCTAATGGACGCAGCTTGCCAGCCAGCTGTTTCAAAATGTGATGCAGCCGGTAGCCAACATTGCTGACGCTCAGGCCCGTGTGTTCGCTGATGTCTCGATATTTGAGACCTTGAAAATATTTCAGCTTGACCAGTTGGCGGTCTGTCTCGTCGAGCTGTTCGACCAGCTGCCTTAGCGCCACCGCCGCCTCGCGCCGCTGGATATGGTCTTCCGCAGTTTCGGTCTGAACGCTCCCAGGTAGACCGCTTTGTTCGTCGCTGTTGAGTACTTCCATTTTGTGGTCGCGAATGTAGTTGAAAGCTTTGTTGCGCACGCTTCGGTACAACCAGGCCTTGGGCGTCTCGACTTCGTCCCAACGTGCATGAAGTTGTAAAAAGACCTCTTGGACTATGTCCTCAGCAACCGCTCGCCGATGCACCAGTGAGTGGGCGTATCTCAGCAGCGCGGCTTCCTCACAGGCAAATAGTGACCGCAACGTGAGCTTCCCCACGCCCTCTTCATCCGGCACTTTGGCGCGAGGTGTCGTTTTCAACATTTGGCTCGGTTTCGGTGCTGCTAACGGTGACTGTGGGTGACTTGCATTTCATCCTCCTGCGGAATCGTCTCTGAGTAAGTTGCCGATTCGTAGGTAACGAAACTCGTCTTTGGTTTGTTGATCTCGGTGAGCGTGACGCGTAGGCGACCGGGTGCCAGCCAGCACTCGCGGCCTGATGCTCGGCTCACTATTCGTTCTTGTGAGTTTGCATCAATCAGGACGAGTTCCTTTGCGTAATCCATTTCGAGACATCCCCACCGTAGAAGAACCGCCAAGGGCGAGTTTCTTAGGGGCCGTGGAAAAAATAATCTTCGCTCGGTGAATCATTCGACTCATACACAATGACGACTATTCGATCGAAAGATGAAAGCTGAATTCAACCTGCTCGATCTTCGGTGACTTTCTGGGGAAACGAGACGCACCCGCTGTTTGTCCAGTTCCCATAATCTAGGTCAGAAGTTGAACGACTGACTGCTGGGCCGCGGACTGAGATGTCTAGGCGGCACATATGGCCGGGCAGCTGATGTCGTCGCCACACAACCAAACATAGGATACGCCTACCCGAAACGACTTGGCGTGCCCTACTTGTGGGGCAGGGAAGTTGGCAATCAACCGGACAGGCGACTCCCTAAAAGGGGGGGGTGTAGCGTGAGGGCTATAGAGATTGCCCCAAAAAAATATGGTGGGAATTCCAATAATCGCGCCCGGCCGTGCGAACAACACCCGTGGACAGCAAAGCTCAGGGTGGCAGGAGCTGACAAACAGCCCATGTTTGCAACCTCCAGGACGCTGTCCTCATTTACGAATCACCTTGGCAATGGACCGCTTGGAAGTGGTTGCTTGCCGCCTTAGCCCATAGGGTCGGAGAGAAAACATGCTGAAGAAATTAACCATGCTAGGACTTGTAGCGGCTGTCAGCGCTGCTGGCATTGCAGGCACAGGAGCTTGGAGCTACGTACGAACGGGTATGCATACGGCTCATGAGTCGGTGCGTAATAATGTTCCTGTGGACTGGGAGATCAAGCGAGCGCGCCAAATGATTGACGACCTCAAGCCCGAGATCGTCAAGAACATGCAAATTGTCGCTCGTGAAGAGGTGGAAGTTGCCAAGTTGTCCGAGCAAATTACCCAGAAGCAAGACCTGTTGGCCAAGAGTCGCGATGACATCATGCGGCTAAAAGAAGATCTTGAAAGTGGATCGGCGAGGTTCGTGTACCGCAAGAAGAGCTATTCGGCCGAACAGGTGCAAGAAGAACTGGCACATCGCTTCAAGCAGTTTCAAGTACATGAGGCAACCGCCAAGAAGTTGGAGCAGATTCTCACTGCGAGAGAAAATAACTTGGATGCGGCGCGGCTGAAATTGGAAGGTATGTTGGCTGCAAAGCGTGAACTGGAAGTCGAAATCGAGAATCTGAATGCTCGTCTGACGATGGTCGCCGTGGCACAAACCAGCAGCCCTGTTTCGATCGACGACAGTCACTTGAGCAACACTCGTCAGTTGCTCGATGAGATTAGCACTCGCATCGATGTGGCTGAGCGGCTAGTCGCTAGCGAAGGCGCATTGCAGGGAACGATTCAGTTGGACGATCCAACATCACCCGAGTTGCTCGACGAAATTGCCAATTACTTTGGCGAGGATGATGCAGAGGTAACGACCTTGCTCAGCTCTCACGAGCTTTAGGACGGGAGTGCAGACGATTAGGGCTTGGGGCCTGGGCAGCTGCCGAGCTTTCGTCCAATTCCGTGATTCGTGAAACACTGGCTAGGATTGCAAGCCTGGCAAGACGACCAAGGATGGAAAACAATGGGCATTGGCGCCATCGACCTCCAGCGCCGATGCCCATTTTTCTTGCTATCCTTCGTTCGGTGAAGAATGAAGCTCATACAATTATGACTATTCGACCGAAGCATCGCAGCTGGACGTGACCTGGATAATCCGCTGAATTCCAGTGACAATGCCAGGTTGCCAACTGCCATCAACGCTATCGATTCGCGCTCCGTGAGGAGAGTAAACATGAAACAACACTCTGCTATCACGCGCACCACGCAAGCAATCCAGCACCATCAGAAATCGGCCGAAGACCTCTTGGCCAACAGCTCAGCTGGCATGTCGCGACGCATCCTCTGGATTGATGGAGTCGGCGGCTTCCAATTGATCGAGCGCAGCGAGATCGTTATTGGGCAGGCTGTTTCTGCCGCCACAGTAGACGTGTGTATTGTGGGAGACCTCAGCCGTCAAGCTGCGGAGATTCGCCGCGATGGTGACGATTATCTCTTGCAAGCATTTCAGCCCGCAGAACTGGATGGTCGGCCCATCGATCGGCCACAGCTGCTCCGTTCGGGCAGTTTGATCCAGCTGGGCAATCGCATCAAAATCAAATTTATCAAACCGTCACCGTTGAGTGCTACCGCCAGATTAGACATGGCGAGTCTGAATCGGTTCAAGCCGCACGTAGACGGAGTGCTGCTTTTGGCGGACTCTTGCATCATCGGGCCAGCGCCCGGAAGCCATGTGCTGTGTCCAGCCTGGAATCACGAATTGCTCCTTTTCAGACACAGCAACGGCTGGTTCTTTCGCACATTGGAAAATGTCGAGGTAGATGGCAGAGAAACTCAGGGGCAGATTCCCATGGTCGCTGGCATGCGGATGCGAGGTGCGGATTTTTCTTTGAGCGTAGAATAGTTTTCAGGCCTGGACATCCAGGTACGTTATCGATAGCGCCTGGTAGCAACTTTTTTTTGGCCAATATATTGGCGTGGACGACGAATGGTCCCAATGAGATGTCAAGTGCAAGAGAAGCATTCGCTGGCAGTACCAGCACCCGAGGCCCTTGTAAGAAATCTCAGTCAGGGTCCAGAATCAGTCAAGTGTCCAGTCAGCCCCCAAACCAATCATTGTAGAAGTTAATGAAGCTTGTTCTTAGCTTAATCGCGTTTCGCACTCAGGGTTCTGTATCGAGTTGCAACTGTTCAAGCTTTTTTTTCCTCGGCGCAAGCTATTAAGACGGGGACCAACAATATGCTTAAATTGCTCGCCGGAAGAAAACACGATTCCAGGTCACATCCCGGCCCGGCCAAGAACGCTAGCGATCATGCACCCAACGATCACCATACGAGCCAAGGTCAGTTGTGCCCAGAACAGGGGAGAATGATGAAGTTCAGATTCGGCAACGGCGACAAGCCCCTGGATGGATTCACAATCAAGCGGGGTGTTGGCATCGGCGGTTTTGGTGAAGTCTACTTTGCCGTCAATGAGGCTGGCAAGGAAGTTGCGCTAAAGCAAATTCAGCGAAATTTGGATGTCGAAGTCCGCGGCGTCCGCCAGTGCATGAATTTGAAGCATCCAAACCTGATTGCACTCTATGACATTCGATTTGACGAAGACAACCAGGGTTGGATTGTCATGGAGTATGTCTCTGGCGGAAGCCTGCGAGACGCGATTGACGCCTGCCCCAGCGGTTTGCCGCCGGAGGATCTCAATCGATGGTTCGGTCAGATCGCGGCTGGCGTGGCGTACTTGCATGATCACGGCGTGGTGCACCGCGACTTGAAGCCCGCGAATATTTTTGAGGACGAGGGCATCGTCAAGATCGGCGACTATGGATTATCCAAGTTCATTTCGTGTTCGCGACGTGGTGGCCATACGGAGAGCGTAGGTACGTTTCACTATATGGCGCCCGAAATTGGCAAAGGTGAATACGGCAAGGAAATCGACATTTATGCGCTGGGTGTGATCCTGTACGAAATGGCGTCTGGCTTGGTGCCGTTTGACGGGGAAAGCAGCCAAGAGATTATCATGAAGCACTTGACGGCTGACCCTGACCTGTCGCAGGTTCCGCCTCCGATTCGGAATGTAGTCGCGCGAGCGCTAGCCAAGAATCCGGCACAACGATTCAACGACGTTCGCGACATGGTGCGTCCACTGGGCATGGACGTCGATGACCGTTACTTGCTGGTCAAGACTCGGTTAGCCGACCTGCCACCCGTGGTTCAGGCTCGACAAACTGCAGCACCGCAGGGATTCGTGGATGCTTCACCGCCTCCTGAAGCTTGGCGCGCGGCTCCTCAGCCGAATCACGCGGTGCCACCGCCGGCAAGCGAGCCGATTACCTCGGTTCGATATCAAGAGCCAATCGCTCGCAATCTGCGGCAAGGTTGGCTGGGATTGAACCAGTGGTGGAGTGGGCTAAAAATCAGCGGCGGAAGCAAGACGCTGATTCTGGCGATTGCGGTTATCTTCTGCGCATTTAACGCGGGTGGACTGGTTGGCTTGCTGGTTATGGCGATTGCGCTCTACATCCCCTACTACTGTGTGTGGTGGATTCTACGCGGCCCGCAGCCTCTTGAGAACAATAATTTGCATCGAAACTTTGCGTCGCCTGTTCGGCCACAACCGGCGCAAGGTGATTACTTTCGCGCCCGCCGGGAACGTCGGCACCAGCAGCGCGCGGCAGCTGCTAGAAACGATGGACAGCCCGTGGCTGCTGTCGTGGAACCGCCGCCGCTTCCCCGACCGGCTCCAACCAGTCGACAATTGAGCGTCAAACAGTGGAAGATCGCTAAACGCATGCAGCTAGCGACGATACCTCGGCCCAGCGTATGGGGTGAGGTTACCGGAAGCTGGCTTGGCTCGGTTGCCGTCATTTCCGTCTTCGGAGCGCTGGCGGTTTTGTTTCAAATCGGTTCCGGCAAACAAGCTCAACCAATACTTATCGGCATGATTTGGGCAGCCATGGTCTCTCTGGTGACCGCATGGGTTTCCATCGGACTGGGGAAACGCTGGCAGCGTGAGGAGGGTGATTGGGCGATTCGCAGCTTCACTCAGCTGACGTGGGGGTTCGCCATCGGCGCCCTTGCCTATTTGCTATCCGATTACCTCATTGTTCCCTGGGAGACGATCACCACGCAGGGACGCCATGTCGTGGATTTGCCCGTGCAGCGCTGGAGCGGCTTCTTCGCTCAGGACGGAAGCCCCTTGTTGCCAGCCTACTTGGCCTACTTCCCGCTAGTGATGGGACTGGTCCATTGGTGGAAACAAGTCGATCCCCTGCGCAGAACTCGTTTCAGCTTTCTATCCGTAATCTGGAGTGTGATTGCCGCCAGCATCGTCTATCTGCTAATTCCGTTTCCTCAGCCCTGGGGCGCGCTCATCGCGGCTGGAACCTCGATGGCGATTCAGTTATCGAGTCCCTGGATCAACCCAACCGAACGCTTGCAAGTTGACCACCGCGTTGTCGCGTAGACAACAATCCATTCGTTCAACTGGCTATTCGGAGAAGCATAGCAATGAAAGAACAACCAAAATTGTGCGGATGTGAAACTTGTCCTCGGTCAGTGTCTGGCTTGAACGCATCGCGAAAACCATGGATGGCTTGGTTGGCTGTCCTGGCCATCGTACTGTCGATGTCGCCCCTGTCCATCGAAGTCGTGATCGCTCAAAACAGCGACACGGCAACCAGCGATACGGCAAGCAGCGATACGGCAACTAGCGAAACTCAGCTCAGCAGCACCCAACCTACGCAAGTGGATCAGAGTTGGGAAATCGATTTGCCCAGTCCTGGGAATGCGCCGTTGGCCGTGCCGGATGCCGCCGAGTTCCAATCGGAAGTGGGGGACGACAGTGATTTTGATGTTGCAGGCTCAGCAGCTGAAGGCGCGGCGTTGCCCGGAAAGCTTGGAGCCCCCGAAGCTGCCACGTTCCAATCGCATGCAGAGACCCCCAAGCAAAACCAACCAGCAGACTCCGTCAGGACCTTGTCGGTAAATCCTAGCCGGAAGCCCCTGTTGCCCGAAGATCATCCCAGGTGGATTACGGAAGCGCCCGATTTTAAGTCGCCTATCCATCGGTTTGTTGTTGCATCGATTCCCACCATCGATCCTGACGGAGTCGATGAATCGCTTGAGGAACCGATGATCGCCAAATTGTATGAATATGTTGACGAGCACGTCGCCCACTCGCCAAACGCGTCGCAGCTCATGCGTGACAAATTGACGGTCGGCTATATTTGGAAAAACTTGATTGACGATTCTGTCGGATACACCGCCGAACTGAACACCAGCGAAGGACCCATGCTACAAAAGTGGGTCTACGTCACCGTGACCCAGCCACAGCAGGAACAGCTGGAGACTTGGTATAACGAAGCCCTGCAACGACAACGCCTCAAGCCACTTGCGCTCGGGATGCTTTCACTGGCTGGTCTCGTTGGCTTGGCACACCTGGTGCTGCGACGACAACAGGTTTCTCCACAACCTGTTACCCAGGCTCAACCGTTGACAAACAAGCCTCGAACCGGTGGCTCCGGCAAAGCTGCTCTAATTCTTGCTTGCATTTTCTTGGTGCCGGGCATGTTTGTCGCTGCCACGACGGTCTTTCTTGTGCGTTCTTCATCGCAACGAAATTCCCACGCGGTGCGACAGGCTATCAGCGATCATGCGGAATTAGGTTCGTTGCCCGAAGTGCCAGAGATTGCTATGCCCCAACCACAGGCAGCTTCCAGCAGTCCAGAAGTCTTCGATCTACCCCTGATTTCCGACGCCAATGATGCGGAGTTGCGAATGTCTCCTGCTGAGACGAGAATACATTCTGGCAACCAGGTCATTATCGTCCGAACCAAGCAATAAGCACCTTTCGGCCTATTACGGTCGCGTTGGGTGCAAACTCGAGGTTAAGTTGCGGCTCTCGGAACAACCATCGCAACAGCAAGTCGACCAGCGGTTTGACGATTTACGTCTATGCTCATAACACGAGAGCTATTGCGTTCGAAGTGGTTGAATTGCGATAGATGATTCTGCTACGCACAACTGCGAATGACTTTTTCGGCAGCAAATATCCTATGAGCAATTCCAATTCCGCAGACCAACTTTTGGTGGATCGCATCGGCCTGGGTGATGATTCCGCTTGGGAAGATCTGATTGCTCGCTACGAAGGTCGACTATTGGCCTTCGTCGAGAGCCGTCTGCGGAATCGCAGTTCCAGTGAAGACATCGTGCAGGAAACGTTTGTTGGCTTTTTGAATAGCTTGCCCAACTACGATCGAAAACGTCCGCTGGAGAGCTATTTGTTTTCAATTTGTGCGTACAAGCTCACGGATTTTCTTCGGCGTGAAGGACGCCGCCCTGCCATCTCGCTGACGCAGTCGTCGGGTGAAGATTCGTCGTCCCCCTGGCAAATCGTTTCTGCCCATGCTCGCGGCGCTAGCAGTATTGCTCGCAGTGGTGAACGCAAGCAACTGGAAGAAAACGCGATCGTCGACGCACTGAGGAGCCAAATAGAAAAATGGCAAGAGAAGGGCGATTGGGTCAAATTGATGTGTGTCGAGCTGCTGTTTGTTGTGGGGGCCAGCAACAAACAAGTCGCAGAACAATTGAATATCACCGAACAACAGGTTGCGAATTTCAAGTTCGATTTTCTAGCGCGAACGAAAGCCCTCGTTGGCCGGCAAAACCTGGACGAAGAAGTCTTTCCCGAGTTATCCGCTGAGTAAATCAATGAATTGGAGCAACGTCGCTTTGTAGTAGAATTCCGCTGTATCTCCCGCGATAGGATCCTGACTTGTCCTCTACACTGCATCGTAAAACGTTTCTCTGGACGAGCTACGATGTCCAAGACATTGCCACGGCTGGCATGCAAACAATTCTCGGTAGCTTGAACGAAATCGACGGGCGAATGGCTCTGCCGCTTCACACTCGATTAATGAAAGCTCGAGATCTGCCAGAGCTCTCTCAGCTGGCAAGATGCCACACCCTGGCATTGGTTCTTTGGGTTTGCCATTCAGCAGATCAGCTTCAAGATCTTGTCCGCTCGATCGCCAGCGTCAAACATATGCCTGAACCTCCTTGCCGAGTCTGTTATTTGGCTGGAAACACCACCAACTTGACATCAATAGTCATCGAGGCAGGTGCGCAAATTGCAGTTACCCAGCTGGCGTCATTGCAGCGAGTATTGCCCAGCCTCTTGCCGCAATCGCCACTTTCGCCTGTTGGAATTCACCCTATCACTACCGGCCTGGTCGATCGTTTGCCATGGAAAGATCAACCGATTCTTTGAGCATGGATGAAAGTCCACCCGGGGATTCGGAGATCGAACGATACCGTTTGCGACTTGTATCGATGTTGCGAAGGCGAGCGGCAGATGATTTACCAGTCGTGGACGAGGTGACGAGTCCTTGTCTGTGGAGGACTCGTTACCTCGTCCACCACGCTAGATATAAACTCATCTGCCCGTCGCCTTAAATCTCTTCCGAGTCATGCCTGGGCAACTTAGAGCTGTAACACGGATTTGCCCCGGGGCAAATCAAGACAGACCGTGGTCATTCCTGAGTCGTTAAAGTAGGTGTGTTTGTTTAGCGATGCACGCGAGCTGACAGAATACAGCTTCTTTACGGCATCGTCAGAAGTGAGCACCAAATTGGAAACCGGATTGGCAGGAATCGTGACTGTAAAATCCTGGCAAGGAATTGGGGCATCGAATTCAACTGAGGTCTCGGATGCCTTCATTTGCGTCAGACCCTTGGCCGCCCAGTAATTGCCAATCTCACTGACCTTCATCCACACCGTTTGCTCGGCAAATCGCTTATTCAGGGCCATGACCACACGTTGGAAATCGTGGAATCCTTCTTTTTCGCCGTTACAATACATGCCCGGCCAGTGGCACAACATGATGGCTGGTCGCCTCTGTTCAATTAAGTCAACCATACGACCGCTGGTTGCATCGGTATTGGAATATTTCTCGCCCTGGCTAGGAGTTGCACCTTCCCAACCGCCGAACCAATCGCCTGTACCAGCGGGAACATTCATGGTCGCTCTCGGCACCGATCTCGCGTGGTCGGGCATTGGCTCCATGACTGGATCGGTGGATTCGTCATCGCTGGAAACGTACTTGAAGTAGTGTGGGACTTCGACGTTGTACACATCCCGAACCGCTTCAAATACCGCGTGCGGCAGTTTGGATTTAACGCGATTGCCGAACCCACCGGGCGTTGTGATTCCCTCACAGGGTAAATCACAATTCTTCAAGATTCTCAATGCATAAGCGAGATAGCTGGCCAGGTAGTCAACACTGACATCTTCCTGAGGATACGAATTCTCCATATGTGCTGGAGAATAATCTGCAAACGGTCGTCCAGTTTTGAGATCGATGGCGCGGGTGTGCGTGATCATCTCAGGGTGAATATCCCAGTTAGGGAGCATCAGTTCGCGAACGAGAGTTAAACTGTCGGTTAGTTGTTTTTGCGACCACCCCGGAAGCGTACGATCCAACCAGCCAACACAGGCTGGATAGGGCACGATACTGTATTTGCCTTTGACGCCATGCTCAGCACACCATGAGCCAAACTCGCGAACAAAAGCGTCAGGGATTTCGTCCGGCCAATCCTGCCACGGCTTGCGATAATCTTCGCGTTCGGGATAAGTTGCCGAAAACTGAGGCATGCAGAACTTACCCATGTTCACCAGGCATGTCGAATCATCAATAATGAACGACAGGGGAACTCGGCATCGGGGCAATTCGACGACTAAATTCGTTGCGACTTCAGGCAGCGCAGCGACTTGAGCGTTAGACTGTCGATAAGCAGCGGCGGCTAAAGCCACTGATGTGGTTCTTGCGATGAACTGCCGGCGGGATTTATTGATCATTGCTGCACTCTACTTTGCAATCGTTAGCCAAGATTCTTAATGGTATGTTGAGAGGTCGGTGCGTCATCTACAAACCAAGCCCACTAACCTCTGATTATTGTAACGCTTGCTGCGACCGAATGTCGTCGATCTACATTTCATTGCGCTGGCTGACGGTCCGACTGCTGGGTTTGGGCAACAGGCTTTTATGGAGCCTTCAGCTACGGGAAAGACCTTCCAAAAAGCAGCTTCTACAGACATCGAAAATTCACTGGCCCAGAATCGTATGAGTCATCTACCACATCCACTGGACGACCTCGACCCGCCGGAGCCACCGCGCCGCGACAGATTTGCAGGTGTAAAAGCCTACAAGCCCCTTTTGAAGCCGTGCGTTTACACCGCAATTATTTCTGCGGCAATCGTTGCCATCTCGTCCGTAACAGCTAGCAACGCACCTCCAGCTTCATTCCTTGAAAATGCGGCAACGTTTGTAAGCCGAGGTGCTGCGGTTACAATGCTGGTCGCCTGCGGCTTGATCCTAGTCGCCTTTCGAATCAACTCTTTTATGGAATCTCCATCTCTGTCACTCAAGGCTTCTCCCCTGCGCGGAAATGGACTCGCGTGGCTCTGGGCAACAGGTATCGCAACGATAGTCGCCCTATGGTTACTCGCTTGGCTGACGCCAGAATTGTTGGGAGCTACAGGATTTTTGATTCTTGGCAATACCGGCACGATTTTGCTCGGATTAATTACAGTCATCGCCATTCACCACCGGGGATACGTGCGCGCCTTCGCCATTGGAGTTCTCGTACCACATCTTTTTCAACGATCTGGAATCGCGATGTGGTCTTTCGCGGTGGAATTCGACGGTGGCTATGGGATGAACTTGAATGCAGCTTACTATCAGCTCGGTAAAGACTGGACTGTGGCGATCTTAAGTGGATTGATCGCGGCCAGTTATGTTTATCTTATTGAGTTGAAGACGCCATCATCTTCGGGCGATTCGGATTCTAAGGTGTCGTAGTCTACCAGTTGAAACCTTGAAACCTTCCCTGTTAACGCAACTGTCCTTGGTATAGCTTGGGCAATTCACCATGTTTTCGTAGGGGCCATAGATTTCCTTCCCGCCCTTCGATGTACCTTGATGAGAACACAACTGATGGACGATTCCAACCAACTTTCTGCCAATCGACGGGTTGCCTCCATCGATGCGCTGCGTGGTTTTGACATGTTTTGGATTATTGGTGGGGACGCCTTGGCTCTAAGCCTGCTGGCGAATGTGCAGACAAATTGGGCGCAAAGGCTTTCTGAGCAGCTTGAACACGTCCAGTGGGAAGGCTTCCGGTTCTACGACTTGATTTTCCCTATGTTTCTATTCCTTGTGGGATGCGCCATGCCGTACTCGCTGGCGAAGTACCGCGACCAACCACGAATGATTTATTGGAGAATAGCCCGTAGAGTGGCTGCGCTGATTTTGCTGGGATTGCTTGGTGCTGGCTTGATGCAGTTCGACTGGCAGAATCTACGACTGGCGGGAGTTCTTCAGCGCATCGGCATTTGCTACGGCCTGGGGGCGCTGATCGTCCTGCATACGCGATGGTTAGGGCAAATAGCTGCAACACTTGTCATCTTATTGGGCTACTGGGCGCTGCTTGCATTTGTTCCAGCTCCGGGCAGTGTGGCAGGGGATTTGAGTTTGGAAGGCAATTTGGCTGGCTGGCTAGACCGCAATTTTCTTCCCGGCAAGATCTTGGAAAAATACTACGGCTTTGGTGACAATGAGGGCATCCTTTCCACGATACCAGCCGTTGCAACTGTCTTGCTGGGTGCGCTCACCGGTGGCTGGTTGAAAGGCGAACGCAAAGAATGGACAAAAGCCTCAGGACTGATCCTAGCTGGAGCGGCCTTTATAGCACTTGGCTACGCCTGGGGAAACTGGTTTCCGATCATCAAGAATTTGTGGACTAGTTCTTTTGTGCTCCTATCTTCTGGATGGAGCCTGTTGTTGTTGGCTTTCTTTTACATCGTCATAGATATCGCAGGCTTCCGTCGTTGGGCGTTTGTATTTACCGTCATCGGCATGAATGCCATCACCATTTATTTTGCGCAGCGTTTTATCGATTTTCGACAAATGTCAGAATTTTTCTTGTCCGGTCCAGCGGACCTCATGGGCAATTGGGGCCCAACGCTATTGGTCGCTGGTGCGCTCACGGCGAAAATCCTCTTCCTTTGGTTCCTGTATACAAAACGGGTTTTCTTGCGAGTTTGAATTCTTGCAATTCATTGGCCGCGCTCTCTGGTAATCCAGATGGAACAGTCGGCATGTCGCAGTACGTAATTGGCGACGCTACCCAGCAGTAGGTGATTGATTAGCCCCAGGCCAGTGCTTCCGAGCGCGACCACGTCACAATTGTGCTGCTTGGCGAATCGAACGATGGCGTCGCCAACATGATTCGCCTCCACCAAGTGATAGGTCACATCATCGGTTAATGCCCGCAACGACTCGGTCGAAAACTGAACAGCTTGTTCGGTAGCGGTGCGAATCGGCTCTAGATCGAACTCCATGGGTGGATCCATGTACGTGAAAGGTAGACTGATCACGCTAACTACATCGATACTGGAATGGTGTTGCCAATCAAAGGCACCGAGTTGCGTGATTGTGCGTTTCGCGGAGTCCGAGGCATCGTGGGCGATGCATAGATGCAATTCCTTGCTCGGTTCACCTGCCGATTTATTGGGCCGTACCACCAGAACCGAGCAGTCGGCGTGTGTCGCCACAAAATCACTCACGCTACCAAGCAACATCCGAGCCACAACGGAATGCCCCTCCGCACCAACTACAATCAAGTCCGCTCCTAGCTCTTTCGCAGTGGCGACGATTTGCCTGCCCGCGTGGCCTACGACAATCCTGCACTCCACCGACACGTTGGCACCTTCAAACATGGCAGCGGCAGATTGGCACGCTTCTTCAGCTCGCCCACGTTCTGCTTCCTGGTTTTTCTTGATCCAGTCCATGACGACGTCGGAACCGTGAAGATGGACCGGCTCGGTAACGGCCAAAACCACCAAATCGATTTTTCCCGCATGGGGTAAATGCGCCAGGAAAGCCGCAGCCCCATTGGCAAAGCGGCTTCCATCGGTTGCAAGAAGAATTTTCACTGCGGTTTCCTTAAGCGAAGGGTTTGCTAGTGCAGGTAACTGGCAATGCTCATGCCAAAAATCCATGTTGCCGAGCAATAACTGGATCCGAGAAAAAACCAAGTCGCTCTAGGGCCTTTGGTGGCTATAAGTGGGTTGAAAAAGGTTCGCGCTTTGGCGGCTCTGTTGATCACCCGAGCGCGACATGGCGTCGCGCACTATGTGCACGTCAAACACGGCGGCGACTCATGTGCGATAGAGCTCATGTAAGCACGATTTGTGATCACCCTGGCTAACGCTCGAGGCCTCGACTGGATTTCAGTTTCGCGGTAGGGGCGTCTTCTGCAGCATAAGCTCCCGTTTCAGTGAAGAATGGCACATTCCTTGCAGCAATATGACTTTTTGCCGGTGCTCGCACGATTCTTCACCTGGATTCGCTAGCACTGCCCATTCGAAGTTAACCTCGAAGCGTTTGCAGCACTCCAACAGCGATTGTTCTGACGGAGATTCTTACCCTGCGAAATCTGCAAGAAATTGCGGAAGGCGGTTTGCAGGGTAGATTCTGACGCGGATTTTTCGACAGTGATTGCAGCAAGCTCCAAACACGATTTTAAGGAGTTTACCATGCGACATTTATGGATACTTTTGTTGTTCTGCTGCCTGCCCCCACTGTTGGCGCAGGATCGAAGCACCTTGGACGTTGCTCCTAAGGCGGCCGCTGCACAAGATGGTAAGGTGCCCCAGGTAACCGCAGATCAGCCGATGACTTTTTGGATGAAACACAAGCTTGAATACTCAAAGTCGATGCTCGAATCATTGACGATGGGGGACTACAAGCAAATGGCTGCCACCGCAGAGCAGATGCGTCTGCTCACCAAGATCGAAGGGTTCGTACGCCGCAAGAATGTCGCTTATCGAGTTCAGCTGCATAGCTTTGAGCTGTCGTTGCAGGAAATGCTGCGTCACGCCAAGCAGGAGAATCCTGAAGGTGCCACGTTGGCCTTCAATCAGATGACGACCAGTTGTGTGGCGTGTCACACTTTGCTTCGCGAGGGGGTCGAGTAAGCGGCGAATCCCACCGCCAAAGGAAACGATCCATTTCGATTCGCAACATGAAAATAAGGGACACTTCTCGGCAAACGCCACTATTTCGACTCATTCTGGCTCGGAATACTGTATGCAGAATGAGTGTTTAGTTATGTCTGGGCCAGGTGATTTGAGGCTTGGAATCAAAGAACGTGACGATGACTCCTGTTCGCTCCAACGTGTTTATAGATCCTTCTCACAAGGACTCGTTTCTCCGAGCCATCGGTCACGATCAGTTACTGTCGCGAGCCCAATCAGCTTTGGCTTCATCCGCATATCGCGATTTGCAAACAATTCGCTGCAGCCTCCAAGATGGAAAACTGCTGTTGCGTGGGCAGGCCAGTTCGTTTTACATGAAGCAAATGGCTCAGTCGGTAGTCTTGCATGCGATTGGAGAAGATCAACGCTGCGTGCAAATCGTCAACTCGGTCGAAGTGAACTATCCCGCCGAGCGCAACTATCCGCACCTCGATCTTTGAGCATCGTGGAAGCGGTCCAAATTGTAATAGAGGCTGCTATCCTGTTATTCGCATTACAGGCTGAGCCTCTTGATATGCTAGTGTCAAGAATTGGAAATTCAGTTCCACGTAATCCTTCCGCAAAATTAGCCGCTGTGCGCTAGCTATCACGCGGTTTTTGACGGAACCGCACGCTAGCGCGGCAGAGGCTGATGTGGCATCGGAATTACGATTTGTGACACTAGCAGCATGCACTACGTTTCCCAAATGCCAACCTCTAGGGGAGAACTCGGATACGGATATCCTTGAATTCGACTGGCGCTCCTTCGGATTCCAAGCAGATGTGGCCCGTGGCCGGTTGGGCAGCGTTGCCACCGGAAACCTCCTCTCCGTTGACCCATAAGCGAACTTCTCCCTGAATCGCACGAATGTAGTAATGATTCCACTGCGGCGATGGTCGACTGAGCTGCTTTGACGGAAAGCTGCGGGAACCATTGGGTGATAGTGGAGGAAAGGGCTTGAGCTTGCTCGTGCCAACAGGAAACACATCGCCGTGCGTTGTAAACCAATCACCTGGCTTGCCACTGCGTTGTTCGTAGCGCTTCGTAAATCCGTTGTCCAGCACTTGGATTTCGATTCCCGACCTAGGCAATTTTCCTGGTTGCAATCCCTGCATGCCTTCGGGGGAGGCCCAGATGAAAAAGCCTGAGTTGCCGCCATCGGACAAATGGCGCCACCGCGCAACTAATTCAAAGTTTGTAAAGATTTCTTTCGATCGCTCGACGCCCACCGGTTGGCCCGTACAGCGCGCCACATTCCCATCCCAGGTCCAAGTATCTTCCTCCAAGTTGACTCGCTCAAAGTCATCTTCGCCCAAGTTGCGCCAGTCGGCCTGCGTTCCATCAATGTACGCTCGGGGAGTATCGCCTTGCGTTGGCGCGGTCAGACCGGTGTGGTCGATTGCTGAACTGGATACGGTTTGCCCTTGGCAATGGGGCCAATAGAACGACAGCAATAAACACACGAGCAGCTTGGGCGTGAACTTCGGCATGGACACTGACATCGCCCTACGAACCAGTCGAACAAACATTCTTGGTCTCACTTATTTTTGGTATCGTTTGCTTCAATGAATTGCAACGCCGGCGGCTATTGTAGAACAGCTTACGCGACTGTTTTGGATTAGAAAGCACCGCTTCGAGCATGCAAGTCAGGGATTCCCCGAACTGTAGGCAACTGTGCGACATATCTTATCCCAAGTGGAACTCTGCTCCCATTCGGCAACTGGCAGCACCAGTACGTTCCGCCTGCCGGGCGGGATGTGAATCTTTGTAGTTGTGGCGACAGTGCTTATGGTAATTGGAACAATGTGGTCCAAGAGCTGGACCTGCGGAAGTTCATAAACCGATTGACAACCACAGCAGGTTGTGGTTACCTCATGGCTCGTGAGTTTGCGCAGGCCAGGCGATCTAAGAGACTCTTGTTGACTTCGCCGCCAGCGAGCCAAGATGGCTGTGGTTCGTGCGACATCGCCGTAACTCAAAATAGCGTACCATTGACGGTTCGGACGACGGCTGCAATTATCGGAGTCGGTGTGGGTTGCAAGCTTTTTATTGAGCTGGGTTTCCCCGTGCAACATTGGAGCGATTAATGCGAGAGGTGATACGATGCAACTAGGAATACTCTCCTGCAGCAAGAGGTGCTATAGCACTCGCCGGTTAGTTGAAGCCGCCACCCAACGGGGACACACTGTAAAGGTACTGGATACGCTCCGCTTTGCCATAGATTTGGAAGAGGGCTCGCCTGATCTTTATTACAGCCAAAAACCACTGATCAATTTCGATGCCGTTCTACCACGTATCGGTGCATCGATCACTTATTTCGGCACCGCCGTCGTCCGCCAGTTCGAGCAGATGGACGTGTTCTGTGGCAATTCATCCGCTGGTATCTCTAATTCTCGCGACAAACTTCGCAGTTTGCAAATTCTCAGTCGGCACCATATAGGGATACCTAAGACGACATTTGTCCGTGACAAACGCGATGTCTTGCCCGCCATTGAACGTGTTGGTGGCGCCCCGGTTGTCATCAAGTTAATTGAGGGCACCCAGGGCATCGGTGTACTTCTGGCCGAGAGCATCAAATCGGCAGAAGCTATTATCGAACTACTGCAGAGTCAGAAACAGAATGTACTTGTCCAGAAGTTTGTGGCTGAAAGCAAAGGCAAGGACATTCGAGCGCTGGTGGTTGGTGACCAAGTTGTGGGAGCGATGCGGCGAGTAGCACAGGGACAGGAGTTTCGCAGCAACGTCCATCGCGGAGGCATGACCGAGGTTGTTGAGCTGGACGAGAAATACCAGCAAACGGCAGTCAGGGCGGCACAGATCATGGGACTGCATGTGGCCGGAGTTGACATGCTGGAAGGGCATGATGGCCCGCAGGTTATGGAAGTTAATTCGTCTCCCGGATTGGAAGGGATCGAGACCTGCACTCAACTGGATATTGCCGGCGCTATCGTTGACTACATTGCTGCCCAAGTCGACTTTCCGGAAATCGACGTGCGCCAACGATTGACGGTCAGCCGTGGCTATGGAGTGGCGGAGATTTTTATTCCCGAAGGCTCTATGTTTGTCGGGAAAACGATTAACGAATCCAACCTGCGCGATAGCGACATCAACGTCTTGACGCTTTATCGCGGCACGACCGTCATTCCCAATCCGCGGGCCGATCGTGTACTGGAACCCTCAGACCGTTTGTTGTGCTTCGGCAAATTGGAATTCATGAAGGGTATGGTACCTAAGAAAATCCGCAACCGCCGAGTGCCCAAGGTGCAGGCAATTGAGGAATCGGAAATCGCCCATCTGGAAATAGATCAGGCTTCGCAGGCGTCGATTGACTATACAGGTAACGTCCAACTTTGATGCTTTTATCGGACAAGTATCACTGCGCAAGCCTCACATTCGGCTAAAACGAATAATTCATAGCTTCCAAACATGCCAAGCAAGCGAAGGATTTATCTCAAGAAACCTATTTCCACGTGGGGCGAAGAAGAAATCGCGCTGGGAACCACAAAGAACATCAAACTCACGATTAGCGAGAGCTATAGTGGCATGCATGTTCGGATTCCCATCCAAATCCGGCGGGCTGAACAGGAGGGGCCAGTTGTTTTCATTACGGCTGCATTGCATGGCGACGAGATCAACGGTACCGGGGCCATTCGGCAACTTCTCCACTCGGGTGATTTGGATCTGATCCGTGGCAGCCTGATTTTGGTACCTGTCTTGAATCTGCTCGCGTTTGACCGTCACTCGCGATATCTGCCCGATCGACGCGATTTGAATCGCTTTTTCCCTGGATCACCCGAAGGTAGCCTGGCCAGCCGGATGGCCAACAATGTCTTTCAAGAGATCGTATTGCGCAGCGATTATGGCATCGACCTGCACACGGCGGCGGTTCGCAAGACAAACTATCCCAATATTCGAGCCGACATGCGAGACGCTAACGTTGGCAGGATTGCCAAGGCTTTTGGCTGCGAGCTGATCCTGGATGGTAAGGGGCCTGATGGTTCGCTACGCCGGGAAGCTTCTCGAGCAGGTTGTCCGACCATAATCCTGGAAGGTGGGGAAGTTTGGAAGGTCGAACCCTCGATTGTAGATATAACCATCAATGGTATTAAGAACGTACTGCGAGAGCTAGGAATGCTGGAGGGATCGCCAAGCGTCGTCAAACATCAGACAGTGATTTCCAAATCCAAATGGATCAGGGCCATGAGAGGCGGTTTTCTTCAGTTCCACGTGACACCAGGTGAGATAGTTGCCGCCGATCAACCCATTGCCACCAACACAAATTTGCTAGGCGTCGAGAAGAGTACTCTCTATGCCCCATTCGACGGAATCATCATCGGTATGACTACGCTGCCCGCCGTCACTCCAGGCGAGTCGGTTGTGAATATTGGTCGCTTAGAGGGACCAACACAATTGCAATCGATCTTGGAAGGACGCACCGCAAACGAGCGAACCGAAGAGAAGCTGGTCGATGATTTGGCGACGAACATCACGACTGTGCAAAAACAGGAGTGAACTCCAGCTTGCGAGGTTCGTCAACAAAGGGGCCTCGTTTGCGTCCGCTATTCGGGGACTCGTCGGCCGCGATAGTTATTATTGTTTGCTCGGTAAAGAATGAGGCTTACGCAACTATTCCTGCTCTGCCAAACCATCAAAGCTGGGCGCGACCTGTATAACGATTCGATGTAGAGCATCGACAAGCTTGCTTCATATTGAAGCATCATGGCTCGACGCAACCGGAAAAACCATTGGGGAACATTACATGTCATCGCCGCGAGTATTGATCACCGGTGGATTAGGGTGCATTGGATCCGAAACAGCCAAGTGGCTCATTCGCAACACCGACGCATTCCTGGTAATTGGCAGTCGTTCGATCAACGAACAAAGGATACAGCGAGTTTTCGACAGCGTAGATCGTTCGCGCATGTCATTTGTCGACTGCGAAATTACCGATCAGACCAAGCTCTGCTACCTCTTGCAACAACATTCGATTAGCCACGTCGTGCACCTGGCTGCCCTGCAGACACCCGACTGCAATGCTCATCGGCATCTCGGCTTGCAAGTCAATCTGGGTGGAACACAAAACCTGATCGAGGCGATGAAGGCCTGCAAGCTGCCGATTCAACGTTATGTTTACGCTAGCTCCATAGCCGTCTATGGCCCTCGCGATGCCTATGCCAAAGGTACCGTCGCCATGCTGTCGGAAGCCAAGCCAGTAAACGTGTATGGTGCTTGGAAACTAGCCAGTGAACACATCTCCAAGTTCTTTTGGCAGGACACGGGTACGACGACCGTCTGCCTCCGCCCGGGCGTACTTTACGGACCGGGACGCGACGCTGGTTTGACCTCCAGTCCCACGACAGCCATCAAGAGCGTCGCCTTGGGGCAAGCCTACCAGATCCCATTTTGCTCGCGCCAGGATTATCTGTTCGCTCCGGACGTTGGTGCGGCCTTTGCTCAGGCTTTGCTCCAACCATTTGAGGGCTTCGGTATCTTCACCTTACCCAGTCACACCGTAACCACCGACGAATTTCTGTCTGCCATCCAGCAAGCTGCCCGAGAAGCAGGCATTGAAGACGAATGCCGCATCACAGTTGGAAATGAGCAAGTGCCGTTCATCTGCGATTTAGATTACCAGCCATTCACGGCACGCTTTCCCGATGTACCGCACACAAGCTTGAGCATGGGTGTGCGTGCCTCGTTGGATGCCTTTCGCGAGCAAGTGAAGCGTGGTTGGCTGGTGGTGTGACACGCGTCAGCCGTGACTTGCTCGTGTTACTGCATCTTGCTCGTCAACGTTGCCTCAGGAAGACTTGGCCCCGCTCGCTTCAACGCATCGATCACCTGCGATTCTGTCAATAGATCTCGCAAGATGATCGGCTCTGCTCCCGGTTCAGCAGGATAAATCGCCAGCACTGGAATGGAAGCGCTTTGCAATTCGGCCAACTTTTCAAGAATCTCATCGGAGCGATCGGTCCAATCAGCAACCATTGGCACCACATCGTTGGCCGCCACGATGTCGGCGACCTTAACTCGGTCAATCGCCATTCTTAGATTCACTTGGCAATTGACGCACCAATTGGCTGTAAAATCGACCATCACGGTTTTGCCTTGCTGGCGGAGCTTGGTCAGCTGCAATTCGTTGTATTCGATCCACGGCAGTTTGTGCTCAACTGGTCCAAAGTAGCCAAAGCCGATGAACCCTCCCAAAGCAATCGACGCCAGAGCAGAAGTCCAAGCGATTCGCTTGCGCGAGGACTTGGCATAGCCTGGCACCCTACCAACCAGCCAGCAAGCGAACCAGACAAAGATCAACAGGATCAAGGTGGCGATGCGGTGCTCGGCACCGATGCTGGCCACAAAGAATACGACCGTCAATAGCAATGGAAAGGCCAAGGCCTGCTTCAGCGTTTCCATCCACGCGCCTGGACGAGGCAGGAAGTCGACAAAACCCGGATGCACACAAAGAACCAGATAGGGCAGCGACATGCCGATCCCTACAATGAAGTAAAGGAAAATCACATTCATTTCCGACAGCGACAAGCTCAAGCCAAATAGCGAGCCCAGTAATGGCCCCGAACAGGGCGTGGCCAACACTGTCGTCAGGATTCCTTTTGAAAACGCGCCCAGAATACCTTCTTGTTCCATCAACTGGCCGGACTTGACTGACATGGCAAAACCGGGGATGGGGATTTCCCACACGCCCAAGAAGCTCAGTGACATGGCAAACACCAGCATCGCGAGAGCAACCTTAAATTCAAGTATGGTGAATTGCTGCCCCCAGCCGAAGGCTGTACCCCAGACCAATTTGGCGGCGACTGTAGCTAGCGACAGGGCGAGCATCACAGCTAGGATGCCAGCCACGAATGCCAGATTCAAAGCCACGATTTTCCGCCGGTCACTACCGGCCTGTTCCACAAAACTCATTACCTTCAGGCCAATGACCGGCAGAACGCAGGGCATGAAGTTAAGGATAAACCCACCCGCCAACGCTGCTAACAAATGCATCAGCGTCAGTGGCTGAGCTGGAGCCACTGGTAAGGTGGCTTGCTTTACTTCGGGCACCGGTGCCGATGTTCCTGGGGTGTCTATCCAATCCGCTAGATGGTCGGAATCGACCACTGCAACAAAAGGCAGCGCGGATAGGGACAATGGTTTGGATTCAGGGTTGGCTTTCTCCGCAACCATGACGCTACCATTCAGCGCGACAGCAGCCGGTGGATCGCAACTGTTTTCGTCGCACGTGTAGAACCCTACGTTCAACTCGATGGGGTACTCACCCACAGGTGCATCAGCCGGAATTTCGACCGGTATCTGCCATTCAACTGAACCGGCGTAGTATTCGATCGGCTCGCCCAACAAGTTGTTGGTCACGATCGGCGCTGAAGTAGTCGGCTCTTTGAACTTCAGCCCCGACTTGGTCTTGACCGAAATCATCGTGCGAAAATTCGTTTCCGAGTCGCCAGGCACATAACGGTAAACGTGATAGCCCGGATCGACGTCTGCGCGAAGCGTGAGCAGCAGCTCGGTCGCCGGTGTCGCTGCCGATTCGGACAACTTGGCCGACCATACGGCATGGCTTGAATCGGCGCGAAAAGAATACATCAATTCTTGGCCACCGTAGAATTCGGCAAACTTAGCAATGATCGTGTCGCCGACGGGTTCGCAAGTGCCGTTGCCACAAACCAGTGCGTCAATCTCAATCTCAGGCTGAAATTTAGCTTCGTCGAGAGGTTTGTCCGCTTCAAACGGAGCGGTCCAAACTACGGTACCGTGGTGTTCTTCTACCACCAGATCGGGCCAAGCTTCGTCGCGGGCAGGTGTAGCCTCGTGATCTGGTATGAACGGTCCAGTGAGTTTGATCTCCGTGTTCTTGGTCGAGATGGAGGTCGGGAATGGACCGCCAGCAGCTTGTGTCGTCGAGTATGTGTGGAAGCCGTCACCAATTTTTGCCGTAACGCGCAGCCTGCCCTTTTTGCCACCACGTTCCAAATCATATTCGGCTGAGTAGGAAACCTTAGGACCTGCATTGACGGTCGGGAATCCGAAGCCACTGAACGAACCGCCGCTCTTCTGTGCGACGCCGATACAGGGGCTGAACAACAAGACGACCAGCAAGAAGACTAGGCTACGATAGAAGGCGCTGGTTGCATCCAGCCTCCGCGACGATGTAAGCAGGTATGCACTAGGCGATTCAATACACTTCATCCGTCTCACCCTACGCTTCGCAAACTCTAAACGGTTGCTCATCGACGTTGTCCTCATTCCGTCAGAAACTTGGCTCGAATTTTCGACATCTCGAAATGGTATGGACGTTTGTTCCCATCCGCCGCTTAGTAGCTGATTATATCTTGGTCAATCTCGACCTGTGGTGCGGTTGCTGAGAAACCTAATTCCCAATCAAAACCTGATCCGCAATGAATCTTGGTCGATGCTTGTGACCAGTTCCGTCACGGAATCTATTCCGCGACATTACAAGAGAACCCAGTACAATTAGTTGAGGACCCCGTACAATTAGTTGAGGACCCCGTACATCGCCGAAAGATTCAGCTATATTTACGCCAATTGCAATGTCTCGGTCAACGTAAGCTTGCACAATTTGTTATTTGCTAGCATGCGCGGTCGCGTTCAAGACCGCCCATAAGTGCTAATTCTTGGCTTGAATGACGTTTGCATTCAACGACCCTTGCTCGAGATAAGAATTCTATGACATACATTTTCCGAAACGCATGCTGGGCACAGCTGGCGGTTATTTGTGCCTCACTCTTGACTTCTGTCTTCGCTAAGGCAGATGAGACAACGGCTGGTGCAAAGCAGTCCGATGATGCTGCGGGTAATTGGATCCAACTGTTCAATGGTCGCGATTTGGATGGCTGGATCCCGAAGATTCGACATCATCAAGTCGGCGAAAACTTTGGCAACACGTTCCGCGTCGAGGACGGACTGCTGAAGGTGCGGTACGACAAGGAGCACTATCCCAAATTCGGCGAGAAATTTGGGCATCTTTTTTTTCGGCAACCGTTTTCGCAATACCGTTTGCGAGTTGAATACCGCTTTGTCGGTGAGCAATGTCCTGGAGGTCCAGGCTGGGCGATTCGCAACAGTGGGCTCATGCTGCATGGCGAATCACCGGATACGATGGCGATCGATCAAGATTTCCCGGCATCCATTGAATATCAATTGCTCGGCGGCAATGGCAAGGACGAACGAACCACGGCAAATCTATGTACACCTGGGACCAATGTCGTTTTAAATGGCAAACTGCATACGCCGCATTGCTATTCGTCAACGTCGAAAACTTACCATGGCGAGCAATGGGTCGTCTTGGAAGTCGAGGTCCACGGAAACGGTACGATCAAACATATTGAAGATGGCAAAGTGATTTTGGAATATGAGCAATCGCAGTTGGACGACCGCGATCCGCACGCCAAGATGTTGGCGGAAAAGCAGGGAGGTTTGATGTTGACCGGCGGTACAATCTCGCTGCAAAGCGAAAGTCATCCCATCGACTTTCGCAAAGTTGAGTTGCAAGTCCTGCCAGAGTAGCCGAGTCTGTGCTAAGCATCCACGCAAGTATCTAAGTGCTCGGTTTTGACTGTCCTACTGTTCGACATAGATGGCACCTTGATTGACGCCGCAGGTGCTGGCGGCGCCGCATTGCTTGCGGCGTTGTGGCATGAATTCAATGTTTCCGATCCTCGCCCCGTGCAGCTGCATGGGAGAACAGATGCTGGGATCGTCAGGGAATTGTTGCTCAATCATGGTGTGGCGGCTACGGCCGAAAACATTCAGCGGATCTTTTCTGCCTATTACAAACTACTGCCAGCGGAGTTGGTTGAACGCGCTGGTACTGTATTGCCGGGCGTTCAAGCGTTGTTGGAACGACTGATGACCAAACCTGATTGCTGGGTAGGTCTTTTGACTGGAAACATGCCCTTATCTGCCAGATTGAAGCTCGAGCACTATGGACTTTGGCACTATTTTCGAGCTGGCACTTACGGTGACCAGGCGCTGAATCGGCCCGAGTTAAGAGACGCAGCACTACAAATGGCTGGCAACATGGTGGGCCAACCCATCACTGGCGAAAGGGTGGTTGTCATAGGTGACACACCGCTGGATATTCAGCTGGCCAACGCGATGCAGTCAAAGTGCTTGGCGGTTTGCACTGGTGGGTTTGACCAGCTTGCGCTGCGGCAGGCGGGAGCGACTTGGGTTGTACCGGACTTGGCTAATACTGATGAGATTCTACAACTATTGGGTTCTTGCATTGAATGTAAGCATCCGATGAAACTTGCTAATGGCACTGGCGAATGACTGAAATTGACGAGACCAAGCCCGATTCGGAAGCGGTCGGACCCGGCGCGGAAGGTTCTGCAAGCCGTCACGATGCTTCGTGGCAAGATACCCCCGCTAGTAGTTCGATGGCCGAGGCCATTGAACGCATGGAATTGCAATTCTCTTCAAAAACTGTGGATTGGCTCGATCAATATTGTCGCTTGTTATGGGATTGGAATACGAAGATCAACCTGACTCGTCATACCGACTATGACAAGTTCGTACGTCGCGATTTGCTGGACACGGTTCGTCTTGCCGAGCTACTCAAAGAACAGGAAGATGTCTTGGATATTGGTACCGGTGGCGGCGTGCCTGGATTGGTACTGGCCATTATCAGACCTGATCTGCAGGTGAGCGTATGTGACAGCGTGGCCAAGAAATCACGCGTACTGCAGAGTCTGGTGGGCAGTTTGGGGCTGCACGTGCCGGTTTATGCTGTGAGGGTGCAAGACGTGCTGGAAGACATGCGCTTTCACAGTCTGACCAGTCGTGCGGTCGGGAGTATTCGCCAACAGCTTAATTGGCTCAAGGACCATTGGCTTGGTTTTGATCGGCTGCTGGCTATCAAGGGACCGCGGTGGACCGCCGAACGAGGTGAGGCCAGACACCACGGCCTGCTCAACGGCGTCGAATTGCGCAAGCTAAGCGAGTATGTGATGCCGGGCACAGACTCACAGTCCGTAATCCTGGAGTTTCGCCGTGAACGATAGTGGTTCGACGCATTTTGAGTGTTATTCTTTGCCCGGAACAGAATGAGGCTTGCGCAATAATGGTGCGCTTGACCAGAGCATCACAACTGGACGCGGCATGTATAACGGCGGCGGCTACACCGATTGTTTTTGCTCTGTGAAGAATGAGGCTTACGCTACTATGCCTGCTTGACCTTAGCATCAAAGCTGGACGCGACCTGTAAAATCTCACATCCATCAGACTAAGAAAAACCATGCCTGCTTACTCACTGACGCACTTGAAACTATTGGAAGCGGAGAGCATCCACATCATTCGCGAGGTCGCGGCGGAGTTTTCCAAGCCCGTCATGCTGTACTCGATCGGCAAAGATTCTTCGGTGATGACGCATTTGGCGCTCAAGGCGTTCTATCCAGATAAGCCCCCTTTCCCCTTTCTGCACGTTGATACAACATGGAAGTTTCGTGAAATGATCGAATTTCGCGAATCCTATGCCCGCAAAGAGCTGGGGCTGGATTTGCTGGTCAACATCAACGAAGAGGGGCTCAAACTGGGGATCGATCCCGCAGAGAATTCGGAAAAGCACACCGATGTGATGAAGACCGATTCGCTGAAGCAAGCGCTCAACAAATATGGGTTTGATGCTGCTTTTGGTGGTGCCCGCCGCGATGAAGAAAAGTCACGGGCCAAGGAGAGGGTGTTTTCCTTCCGAGATAAATTCCATCGCTGGGATCCCAAGACACAGCGACCAGAGTTGTGGAATCTCTACAACACCAAGATCAATCCAGGTGAGAGTATCCGCGTATTTCCGCTAAGCAATTGGACTGAGTTGGATGTTTGGCAATACATCCACTTGGAGAAGATCCCTATTGTTCCGCTGTACTTTGCCAAAGATCGACAAGTGGTGCAGCGCGACGGCGCATTGATCATGAAAGACGATGACCGCTTGGTACTGCGTGAGGGCGAACAGCTGGAAACTCGCCGCGTTCGCTTTCGTACGCTGGGTTGCTACCCGCTGACCGGAGCCGTCGAATCGGAGGCCACCACACTACCGGAAATCATTCAGGAAATGCTGCTCGCCAAGACTAGTGAACGTCAGGGCCGAGTCATCGATCGCGATTCCGCAGGCGCTGGCATGGAAGAAAAGAAAAAGCAGGGCTATTTCTAGGAAGGAAGCATCCACGCAGAAGTTTTTCCGCATAATTAACCGCTTTGGCGTTAGCCACGGTTGTTCAAGTATTGGAAAACTTGTGCGCTGGTGCTCACGCTGGCTTGTCCGTCAGCATCAACGCGCTGCTCCGCACTATTTCGCAATTTACGAATTTGAATATGAGCCATCAAAGCGAATTAATAGCTACCGACATCAATGCCTACCTGGAACAGCATGAGCGCAAGGAGCTTTTGCGTTTCATCACCTGTGGAAGTGTGGATGACGGCAAAAGTACGCTTATTGGAAGATTGCTTTACGACTCCAAGATGCTGTACGAAGACCAGTTGGCGCAGCTGGAATCAGAATCCAAAACTCATGGAACCACCGGCGGCGGCTTCGATCCGGCCCTGGTTACCGATGGACTCAAGGCCGAACGAGAGCAGGGCATCACGATCGATGTGGCCTACCGTTATTTCTCAACGGCGAAGCGCAAATTCATCATCGCCGATACTCCCGGTCACGAGCAGTACACGCGAAACATGGCGACCGGAGCATCCACGGCGGATTTGGCGGTCATACTGATCGATGCCAGACACGGCGTGTTGACTCAAACCAAGCGTCATAGCTTTATCGTTTCTTTGCTGGGCATACGCCACGTAGTGGTGACCGTCAATAAAATGGATTTAGTTGGCTTCAGCCAGGGGCGATTCGAAGAAATTTGCAGTGCCTACCGCGAATTTGCCGAACGCTTGGATTTACCAGACTTGCACTTCATCCCGATCTCCGCTCTCAGTGGCGACAATGTCGTCGATCCCAGTCCCAACATGTCTTGGTACCGGGGAAGCACGCTGATGAATTTCCTTGAGACGGTGTACATCGGCTCGGACCGGAATTTCGAGGACTTCCGATTTCCAGTGCAGTATGTCAACCGACCAAACTTAGATTTTCGTGGATTCTGCGGCACGATCGCTTCGGGGATTCTGCGACAAGGCGATGAGATCATGGTGTTGCCGCAGCGCAAAACCAGCCGAGTAAAACGCATCGTCACCTATGATGGCGACTTGCAGGAGGCGAGTACACCTCAGTCAATTACGTTGACATTGGAAGATGAAGTAGATTGTAGTCGCGGCGATATGATCGTCCGCCCTGGCAACGTCCCCAAAGTCAGCAACGAATTCGATGCAATGTTGGTTTGGATGAGTGCCGAACCGATGGTTCCAGGCAAGACCTACCTGTTCAAGCACACTTCACAATCGATCACCGGCTGCATTGAATCGCTTCGCTACCGAGTGGATGTCAATACGCTTCACAGCTCGCCGGCGCCAGATTTGCAACTGAACGAAATCGGTCGTTGCACGATTACGCTTAGTCAGCCGATATTCTTCGATGCCTATCGCCGGAATCGAACGACGGGTGCATTCATTATTGTCGATCGTATCAGCAACATCACTGTAGCGGCTGGAATGATCACCGCTCGTGAAGCTGACAAGTCGGCGCAGACTGCGCCGTGGGAAGTGGCCGAGGGCCTTGCTAGTACTACCGATTCTTCGATAAGACTGGTTACGGCGGAAGAACGTCAAGCCCGATTCGGCCAGACGCCAGCCACGCTCTTATTGACGGGGCTCAGCGGTAGTGGCAAGACGACGATTGCCCGCGGTGTCGAGCGAGCTTTGTTCGATGCAGGGCGGACGGCAATTGTGCTCGATGGCGAAGACTTGCGACGAGGTCTAAGTCGCGATCTAGGATATTCGGCCTTGGATCGCTCGGAGAATCTGCGTCGGGCAGCACAAATCGCCCGGCTCATGAACGAAAATGGCTTCATCTGCTTGCTCTCAATGATCGCCCCAGACGAAACCGTGCGTTCCAAAGCCGCTGACCTAATCGGTCCGGATCGATTCTTGACAGTGCATGTTGACGCTAGCTTGGAAGTTTGCCAACAGCGCGATCCACGGGGACACTATGTCGAAGCCGAGCAAGGCAAATTGCCCAAGCTGCCAGGTGCCGGTGCACCCTATGATGTGCCTCAGGCTGCCGACCTGGTACTGAGAACTCAAGAGGATTCCATCGACCAGTGCATAGAACAGGTGCTACTGCTGCTACGTGGGCGAAAACTCATACGATAGAGTTCTGCGGACGAACCGCTAACATTCAACTGCTATTGCTCAGGAAATTCCCGAGAAATGACTTCAATTCACCAACCGATCCGCAAGTTGTTGGCGGCCAATCGCAGTGAAATCGCAACTCGCGTGTTTCGCAGTGCTCATGAATTGGGCATTAGGACCGTTGCTATTTACTCACACGAAGATCGATTTGCCCTGCATCGTTTCAAAGCCGATGAAGCCTATCAAATAGGCAAAGCGGGTGAACCGATACGATCGTATTTGGACATCCAGGGAATTGTCGATCTGTGCTTACGGCACGAAATCGACGCGGTGCATCCCGGCTATGGTTTTCTATCGGAAAATCCTGACTTCGCCTCGGCGCTAACCGAGGCTGGCATCGTCTTTGTCGGCCCTAGCGTTTCTTCCCTGCGGCAGTTGGGTGACAAAGTCGCGGCTCGCGAAATCGCTGTCAAGGCTGGTGTCCCAGTATTGCCGGGCAGCTCCAGCGCTGTGGCCAGCTTGGCTGAGGCAAAGCAAGTTGCCGCCGCCATGGGCTATCCCGTAATGCTCAAAGCTGCCAAGGGAGGTGGCGGTCGCGGCATGCGGGTCGTGGAAAACGAATCGCAGCTGGCCGACGCGTTGGCATCGGCGCAGAGCGAGGCCAAGAACGCCTTCGGTAGCGACGAAGTTTTCATAGAAAAGTTGGTGCGAAATGCTCGTCACTTGGAGGTTCAATTGCTGGGTGACGATCACGGCAATCTGATTCATCTGCATGAACGCGATTGTTCCGTCCAGCGCCGCCACCAAAAAGTGGTTGAGTTAGCACCAGCACCCAACTTGAGTCCACAAATTGCTGAACAACTGCACGCAGCGGCTTTGGCCATCGGCAACGCAGTGGGCTATCGTGCTGCCGGGACGGTGGAATTTCTGTATGACACCGATGAACAGCGGTTCTACTTCATCGAGGTAAATCCGCGGATCCAAGTCGAACATACCGTTACCGAAGAAGTTACGGGCATCGATATTGTGCGTGCGCAGATCTTGGTCGCGATGGGGCATCGGCTGGGGGATGTGGAAGTCGGTCTGCCCATGCAAGAGGAAGTATCCGTCACCGGGTTTGCGATGCAGTGCCGCGTGACGACGGAAGATCCGAGCAACGCCTTTCGACCTGACTATGGCCGGATTACCCACTACCGCAGCTCGGGCGGGCTGGGCATTCGTTTGGATGCAGGCAGCGCTTTTAGCGGTGCGGTGGTCAATCCGTTCTACGATTCGATGCTCGTCAAGGTAACTGCTCGCGGGCGAACACTGAAGGAATCTGCTGGCCGCATGGAAAGGGCCCTGCAAGAGTTTCGCATCCGTGGCGTGAAAACCAATATCCCCTTTCTCATCCGTTTGATTGGCAACGAAGTTTTTCTGTCCGGTGAAGCTACCACACGGTTGATCGACCGCACGTCAAGCTTATTCCAATTGCCTGCTCGGCAGGACAGGGCCACTCGACTTTTGCGATACATGGCCAACATGCTGGTCAACGGAAACGAGTTGGTCAAGGATCGCCCCATTGCCACTCGTCGCGAGCCTGCACCGGTGCCAGCTCTTGGTGCTGCGGGAGCTTTACCGCAGGGGACTCGCGACCGTTTCAGGCAGCTGGGCGCCAAGGGCTTTGCCGATTGGGTGCGGCAAGAAAAAACGTTGTTGATTACCGACACGACCATGCGCGACGCGCATCAATCGCTTTTAGCGACACGGCTGCGGACGTATGACATGCTGCAGGTTGCCGAAGCATATTCCCGCCGAGCATCGCAGTTGTTTTCGTTGGAGATGTGGGGGGGGGCCACTTTCGATACGTCCATGCGGTTTCTAAAGGAAAGTCCCTGGCAGCGGCTGGTGCAGATGCGGGAAAAATGTCCCAACATCTTGTTCCAGATGTTGCTTCGAGCTAGCAATGCGGTTGGTTATACAAACTATCCGGACAATGTTGTCAAACTATTTGTACGCGAAGCGGCAGATGCGGGCATCGATGTGTTCCGTGTTTTTGACGCGCTGAATTGGGTCGACAACATGCAAGTTGCTATGGAGGCTGTGATCGACTCTGGGGCCATTTGCGAAGCAGCTATTTGCTATTCCGGTGATTTTCTCAACCCAGCCAGGACCAAATACAGCTTGAAGTACTACATCCAGTTGGCGAAGCAATTGGAAAAAATGGGTGCGCACATCCTGGCGATCAAAGACATGGCTGGACTGTGCAAACCCGAAGCGACACGACAGCTGGTTCGCGCGTTGAAACAGGAGGTCGGTCTGCCGATTCACTTTCATACGCACGATACGGCCGGCTTGCAAGCTGCATCCATCATGGCGGGTGCCGAGCAGGATTTGGACATCGCCGATGCAGCCCTGGCTGCTTTGTCGGGAGGCACGTCGCAGGTCAATATGAACACACTCGTGGAAGCCCTGCGGTTTGGGCCACGGGAAAGCGAACTCGCTACTTCAGCTCTCACCGAATTATCAAACTATTGGAAGGCAGTGCGGGAATTCTACGTACCGTTCGAAAGCGAGGCCCTGGCTGCCGGAGGGGATCTCTACGAGCATGAAATGCCAGGTGGTCAATACACCAACTTGTACCATCAAGCTCGTGCCCTGGGGCTGTCCGACCGCTGGCCGGAGGTGTGCCGAACCTACGCCAGTGTCAATCAACTGTTTGGCGATATCGTAAAAGTCACGCCGACTTCCAAAGCAGTGGGCGATATGGCGCTGTTCATGGTCGCCGGAAATTTGACGTGTGAAGACATTCTGAACAGTGATCGCGACCTGTCACCTCCTGCTTCCGTCGTTGATCTGCTCAGTGGCATGATGGGACAACCCATCGGCGGATTTCCTCAGGATGTGGTGAAAGCCATCTTGCGAGATCGCCCCGTCGTTGAGGGGCGGCCCGGTGCATCCCTGCCAGATACCGATATCGAAGAAGTGCGCACAAAACTCACTGGTTTGCTGGGGAAAAAAGCAACTGATCGCGAGTGCGTCACCCACGTACTTTATCCAAAAGTCTTTGAAGAGTTTGTCGCGCATCGGAAGGTCTATGGTGATGTCAGCAAGTTGCCGACCCCCTACTTTTTTTACGGCCCGGACGCGACGGAAGAAATTGCGGTCGATATCGAATCGGGCAAACGCTTGATTGTTCGCTTCCTGGCGATCGGCCAGCCTAAACCCGATGGTACGCGGACGGTGTTTTTCGAGTTGAATGGACAGCCGCGCGAGGTGGAAGTGATCGATCATTCTCTCGATAATGCGACAGTGCGAGCTGTCAAAGCCACACCGGGCAATCCCGCGCATGTAGCTGCCAGCATGCCGGGCATGGTTATCGGAATTACCGTCAAGCCCGGTGACACAGTGTCTAAAGGCGATAAACTTTTGACTCTCGAAGCCATGAAAATGGAGACCACAATCGCAGCCGAATTCGATGGCAAAGTAACTGAAGTTCATGTCCATTCAGGCTCACAGGTTGAAGCTGGCGATTTATTGCTGGTAATCGAGTAGCGTACGTGCACAGCATGAATGGCGACTAAGCGAGAAAAGTCTTTCGATCGGTCGCCACGCAGGGAAAAGTGATGGAATTGAGTATCGGTGAATATGTTCTTTCTGGCGAGTTGCGGAACACTCGGCGCAACGGTGTGTTCGGATGGATCGAGTTCGCACCCGACTACGGGATCCGCATTGAACTGACTGGAAATTTCAGCGGGGATCTGGCGGGTAAGACAATTCGCTTCTCTGTTCCCGACGACCGAGTGGAAAGCCGTCCTCAACCTGGTTCCTTTCCTGATTCAGTTGAAAAACTTGCAGATCGGCAGATCGGTGTCGTTGGCGAGATATCACTGAGCACGAAGCAGGTGCCCAACGTGCCACCCGAAGTGTTCGCGCAGCTGGATGTCCAAGAACGCGATCGGCATAGCCAAACTTGTGAGTGCTTGCACCTTGAGTGGTTTGGTCAGAATGGTCGCGTGGTGGCGGACGTCGTATCACCCTCGGTCACAATTCTCGATAGTGACGCAGAACAGGAATTAGACAACGATCGAGCCAATTTGGATGATGGCAACTTTGGTTTGGGCTTCACCGAAGTCCATCTCGAAAATGAAGCTGATGACGCAGAGCTACTCATGGAGGACGACGAGGATTCCGAGGTGGACGATCCCTACGGATTGTTTGACGAAAGCCTGGACCAAAGTGTGGCCGAATCCTTGGGTACACCTCCTGCGGACAACTTTGAAACGCCCGAGTCTGGCCCACGTAACTGGGAAGAAGTCATTCCCGGTATCGACCCGGCAACCAAGGAAATGTACGAGCAATGGGATGAGATATTTGAAGGCAAGAAAGACGAGCCCATTTCGTATCTATTCGATAAACCACTGAAACTGCCAAGACCAGAACTAGTTGACAAGGACGAGGTTGCCTGGCCACTGGTGACCGCGATCCTAGCCCAATTGGCGCGTTTGAGCGTCGCCTTAGACGTTTGCGAACATTTCTCAGCGACCGATACTTACCATTTGCTGATGTCTGAGATTCTACCCAATGCCAAAGTGCATCCTAATTTGGCGGCCAGCGAAATGGTCCAGCACTATTCGACCAGCGATTACTGCGACGTTTGCGATGCCGAGTATTCGTCCGAAGATGAAGAGAGCATCGAACCTCGACCCGATGGTGGCTCTACGGACTAGCACTTGGTCGACACTAGGGTTCCGGATGCAGTGATTACGTGAGATAAGCCTCCAGCTTGTCAATTTCGGGTAATGATGCTCATGGCAGGCAAGATGCTTACCCATCATTCCTAATGTTGGCTTGCACTAGCTGTTTGCCGCCATCGGGATCGGCCTGCGAAATTCCCCAATTCGCTTGGTTTGACTACGAGTGTTCGTGACGTAGAGTTCAATGTGCTGAACTACGCAGCGGCTGATCGACGCCCCCTACTTTGAGGTGTTTTCCCGTGAAGACTTTACAGAAGCTGATTTACCAAAGCGATGGTATGTCAACGCCTGAGTACATGCTCATTGGCGCGGCCTTGGTGGTCGGCGTGGCGGGCGGTCTGAAAATGATGAGCTCACGGTTGGATTCAATAATGAGCGCTGCAGTCGAGTCCGCCAAAGGTGACGACGATATACTCGAATTCGTCCCTCCTCAAGGAGGCCACGCTGACGAACCTCAGATCGTGACGATCACTCTTCCGCCTGGCCAATGATTGACGCGCCTCGGTGGCGAGCAACACTCCAATTAACGTAGCGCTGCCTCGACGAACAACAGCCATTCTTGGTCTAGCCTCTCTGTTCACAAAGGAAGAACATTGCCTACGCAGATACAACGTGTTGTATCATGGGGACGTCAACAGACGGGGCTTTGCATCGCGTTGCTGGCATTGTCTCTAAGCGTTTTCGGTTCTGTGTTGGGCATGTACTCGCATTGCGAGATGCTCATCGGCGACTTTCTAGCTATCGTCTCCCACTCGCCTGCATCTTCGCAAACTGTCATTGTTGGAATCGATGAACGCACGTTGGTTCACTGTGGCGGAATTCCGATCGGACGTAAGGATGTTGCCGAAGTATTGCATATCGCAAATCGTGTGGGGGTTCGCCGAATCTACCTTGATCAGAACTACTCAAATTCCTCTACGGAAGAGCATGACGACGCCCTGGAGAATGCGTTGGAAAGGCTTGGACGAAAGCGCATTGCGCTGCCAGTGACAACCTTGAAGGGCAATGTGAAAGGCAGCAATCTGCGGAATACGCAGCTGATAGAATCGATCGACCGATTTGCAAGACACGCGCACCAGGTTTCAGCCGACGCGCAGTTCGATGTCGATGGAAGGGTTCGATGCCTCGGCAAGGACTGCTTCGGCGAGGTTGCAGTGTACCCGAATGTTGCCGAGTGGTTGGTGGCTGATGAATCCCAAATGGTAAGACCCGAGATTCTGAACATCGATTATCGGATTGAACTCGATTCCATCCCCGTGGTCAGCTTCTTGGACGTTTTGCGGGGTGACCCAATCGCGCTGGCTGCGATCCAAGAGAAGAACATCATCGTAGGAATCACCGCCGAGAAAGTCGTGCAGGCGATCCCGACGCCAAGATATGGAAGAATTGAGCGGCCGTTTTTTTGGGCTTTAGCAACGGAAACCGCAATGGCGGGCAGTTCACCGATCGAAGCCACGTTACCTCAGACGATAGCTTTTGCCCTCCTCCCAGCCCTTGTGCTGGGGTGTGTACTTCCTGGGCGTTCTTTCCTATTCGCGACTCCAATTACCGTTCTGGCAATTGCTTTTTGGTCTGTCGTGACGTGTGCCATCTACCAGCAGACCAACTTGCTCTTCAACTCCGCCATTCCAATAGTCGCAATTTTGCTGTCATTCTCAGGTGCCATGGTGGCGACCCATGAGGCCTTTCGCAAAACGCGTCAAGTGATCTCAAGTCTCTTTCAGAGAGTGGATTTGGGACTAGCCCGATTATTTCACTCTGGCATCGACGCGATTGTGACCTTTACGCCAGACGGTCGTATCCTGACGGTAAACGATACGGCAGAGTCATTGTTCCAAATCAAACGCGATGAAGTAATTGGCAAGTCGATAGCAACCATTTTACCTGACTTTGCGGACGAACTTCTCCGATCCGCTACCTGCACGCAACCTCGGCGTATGGAAGGTAGGATTGCTCATCAGGGCGGCGCGGAACGCCACGTAGATCTGGCTTTCAATGCACTCCCTTCGGAAGATGGCTGGGTGGGATACGCATCGATGCGAGATATTTCGGCCTTAAAAGCCCGCGAAGAAGAATTCAAGCGTCAAGCGTCGCACGACGCTTTGACAGGGTTGCCAAACCGTCCAGCATTCAAACGTCACCTGAACGCAACCCTGCGGTTTGCGGAAGACACAAATCAACAGTTTGCTGTCTTTCTACTCGACTTAAATCGCTTCAAACAAGTCAACGACACACTCGGTCACCATGTCGGCGATGCGCTGTTGATCGAAGTCGCCGAGCGTTTTCGGCGAGCTGTGCAAAATTGCGGGTTGGTTGCCAGACTGGGGGGCGATGAATTCGCCGTCATCACCTCGCCACCGACCAGCGTCGATTCCGCCGAAACGCTAGCCCATCGATTGGTTAGCAGCCTGGAGGAATTGGTCCAAGTTCAGGGGCAACAAGTTGATACAGGCACCAGCGTTGGCATCGCCTACTATCCCAGCAGTGCAGTTGATGGCGAAGAACTGCTGCGTTTGGCGGACGAAGCCATGTACCAAGCCAAACGCGGAAAGGTCGGTTTCTGCAGCGCGCCCTCGCTGGTCGCCGACGCAACGTAGTAGCAGGAGATGACTTTTGGAGTGCGGTGACTCGTCACCGCTTTGGATTTCAGACGAGCAAGGCGCGATCGGCGAAGTTGAAGATGAAGACCGAACCATAACGGTTGAAAAACCAAAGCTCCGACAAGTCGGCGCACTCCATAAAGAACCAAAGACAGCCGCGAAGCGGCGATAGCAGGAGACGTACAGAGTGGGGAAATCTCAATCCCCAGATGCTAATTGGCGAAAATGGGCCACATACTCGTTTTCCAGATCGGGTACCAGTTGTTGCAACTGCCGCGAAAATGACAATTGTCGTTCACCGGCGCGAGTTTGCTGGATGTAGCGAGCGAGAAGATCACGAGTGCTGCTTCTCCGGTGTAACACAAAGTGCACCCACGACCAGCTGTCTCGGTACTGGGCATCCTGGAAATGTTCCAGTTCAGTAAACTGCTCCAGCTCTGACAATCGCGGAACATAACCACGTTGGCAGCGTCCTGCTACCTGGTGCAAATAATCGTTCCTGCGAAACCGGTTCGCCGCATCCGCCTCGAAGTACTCTGCCAGTCCTTCGTCCAGCCACAGCGGTAGTGCCTGGTGTTGAGTATTTAATAGCGCGTGTGATACTTCGTGACGCAGATCCGTGGCGACTTTTGCATGCCAATGGGCGAACAGCATGCCGGGGCCGCGATCTTGAATGAAAATTGCTCGTCGCTGCGGTAATGCGGGAAAGTAGGCGTTCATATACCGCCGATATTCGCTCGGCGTCTCGAACAGCACGATGTGAATGGGAGCTTCTGCGGGAGTGAATTGCAGCAACTTTGCCATGTCAGAGCACACCCCGTTCAATTCCGCAACCAGTGTGCTTTCATCCCCCAGCTGAAAATCACTATGGATCTCAAAACGCCCTGCGATCAGCTCCGACGGCCAACGGCGAACCTCCTCAGCAACCGAATCGCTTGGCAGGCCCCACATGGCTACGAGCCAACATAGACTCAAATGCAACCGGGACCGCATCGTTATCTTCCATGATCTGAACAACGAATTGCCAAAATGATTAGTCCAGCTTTTGCTAGCAAGAGGTGCCCCAATGGCGACGCTTGTATTGGGCGGAGTCTAGCGGATGCGTCAAATAATCTCAAACCTGATTTTGCACAAGCGGTTAGCTTATTGTACGTGCTAACAAAACGCAGGATTGCCAAATGAGCTCAATTGGGCTGGAGGCAGAGCTGAAAGAATCGGTTGCCTCCTAGCGCGATGACCCGGACGTAACCTGAGGAAAGATCGTCATCATCCAACATCGCGTCGATCTTTCGTAGTTGGGCGGTAGGTACGTTTGTTGAGGAGTACAAGATCGACACTCCCAGAAAGGGCACGGAAGTGCCAGGTCCGTTCCAATCCAGTTTGCCACCAAGGACTGGCTTGGAAAAGTCTACTGATTTCAATTCAGACTTCAATTCCGCTGGTGCAATTCCAGGATTGCGGTCAGCCGGGTAAACGCCGTGAACTGCATGGTAAAGAAGAGCTGCCTGTTCGACGATTTGCAGCTGTTGAATCGCACCCATTGCTTCTGCTTCCTCAGAAAAATCGTTGCCACGCAAAGCAACCATTGAGGCCAGAATTCCAATGATGATTATGACTACAGTCAGTTCGACAAGTGTGAATGCATTCCTGTCCACGCGATTAGATCCTGAGTGGGCGCATAGAATCTTTCCAAATCAATAGGTCTCATTGTTGGGCAGCGGTCAGTTCGTTTCCCTTGAAATGCCGATTTACGAGGGGAAGCTTGCAAAACTCATACGCATTCGACGGTCGTGCCGGTATTGCCGCTACCCTGTTTCTAATGGCAGCTGGTGTTGCTGAGTGAGTGGGAGTTGAATGCCTGCAAGAAAGAGCCTCGCCGTGTTTCAAGGTGGGGTAAGCATCTTGTGCTGGACACGCATCTTGATTGTCAGCTCGCGGTACTTCAGCAACTTCGTTGCCTCGAAGCACAGGGAAAAAATATCGCAACATAAATAACTTGTGTGGCACCGTCTGGCACTTGCTTCCCGCTGCTCGATAGATCAACGACTGCTATCATAGACGGTTTTGGTAACACTCATCCCCAGGCACACTATCAGTGAATCTATTGATTACAGGTGGGTGCGGCTTTATCGGCTCTCACCTCAGTTTGGCAGCTCGCCGTCGGGGTTGGGCAACTTGGGCGGCGGACAATTTCTCGCGGCTGGGCAGTCGCTTTAACATCGAGCGGATGCAGCAGGCAGGTGTTACGATCGTTGATGCGAGAGTGCAACACTTGCCTGATTTTCAAGAGTTACCGCCGATGGACACTATTGTCATTGCTGCGGCGGAACCGTCTGTCCTGAGTGGCATTGCCAATTCGCCAACCCAGGCCATCGACACGAACCTGATGGGTGCTGCCAACGGCTTGGAATTGGCTCGGCGCTGGAATGCCGATGTGGTTTTCCTCAGCTCCAGCCGTGTCTACTCCATCAGCCAATTGCGCAGTCTCCCGCGAAGCGACACGCCAACCCGGTTTGAGTGGAGCGAGTGCGGTTCCGTAGCAGGCTTTTCCAGCCAGGGCATAGCCGAAGCATTTTCGACGAAGGCACCGGTTTCCATCTATGGGGCTACCAAGCTCGCGGCTGAGACTTTGATCGCAGAGTATCGACACACTTATGGAATTCGTGCCGTCGTCAATCGCTGTGGCCTGGTGTCAGGACCTTGGCAAATGGGGCGCAGTGATCAGGGGGTTATCGCCCTGTGGGTGGCCAGTCATCTATTCGGACGCGATTTGGGATACACGGGGTTTGACGGTTCCGGCAGACAAGTACGAGATGTATTGCACATCGACGACTTGTGCGAACTGTTGATAGAACAGGTCGAGTCGCCAGAGAACTGGGATGGTTGCACGCTAAATGTCGGCGGAGGCTACGAAAGGGCGATTTCTCTGCTTGAGTTAACTAAACTGTGTGAGCAGGTTACGCATCGCAAGCTTGCAATTGGCAACCGAACCGAAACCAGCGTAGTCGACATCCCTATTTACATTACTGACAATCGCCAGGTCACATCTCGATCGAGCTGGCGTCCCCGTAAGAACGTGGAGGACACGGTGGTCGATCTGGCTGCCTGGCTTCAGTCTGTCCCTGAGGCACTCAAGAAAATTCTGCAGGGACGGTAGCTCCAGTGACCCAATCCAACGCAACCCAACCCGAGATAGCTCCATCCCGCAGCGATTCGCGTCAGTTGCATTGCCTGACAATCGTCATTCCCGCCATGAACGAAGCTGGTTGCATCGAGTCGACTGTGGAGCATCTGCATCTGGAATTAAAATTGAAGCAAATTCCTCATGAGCTAATTGTGGTCGACGATCACAGCACGGATGACACCTGGAACAAACTCTTGTCGCTGGCGGATCACATTCCCACTCTGCGTCCTATTCAGAATCAACAGCAACCCGGTTTTGGTCGAGCCATTGTCTGTGGCTTGAATGCCATGCAAGGCGATGCGGTGGTGGTCTTTATGGCTGACGAGTCGGACGATGTGCGGGATGTACCGCGCTACTGGCAACTTCTTCAGCAGGGATACGACTGTGCTTTTGGCAGTCGTTTCTGCAAAGGCGGTGGGACAATCGACTACCCGTGGATGAAGCTGCGGCTAAATCGGCTGGCGAACACCTTCATTCGCTTTTTGTTCGGCATTCGTTTCAACGACTTTACCAACGCTTTCAAAGCCTATCGCCGCGAGGTCATCGAAGGCTGCCGACCCATTTTATCCCCTCATTTCAATTTGACGGTCGAATTACCTTTGAAGGCAGTCGTACGTGGATACTCCTGGGGAACGATTCCCATCACTTGGAGAAATCGACGCACCGGCTTAGCGAAACTCAAGATCCGCGAAATGGGAAGCCGCTACTTTTTCATCGTCGCCTATGTGTGGCTCGAAAAGTACTTTAGCCGTGGTGATTACCACCGCGACCGTCAAACGGCAACAGTCGATTCCGTGAGCTCAGTAGCTGAATTACCGCGATCAAATCATGGGTGAAACAACGTTGCCTTCGAATTTGTCGGGAAATCGAATTCGAATCACCATCGTCCTTGCTGCCATTCTGGCGCTGGCCGCCGTCCGTTTGCCCAGCGTTTGGTACCGCATGGGTGGACAAGATGAACAATGGTTTAGCGTGCCTGGCTGGACGGTTGCCCATGAGGGTCTGCCACGGATTCCCTACGTGCCCGTCCGGGAACCAGGCAGCGTCTTTTACGGTGCGGATCGGATTCTGTTTGCACTTCCACCGGCCTACTTCTACGTGCAATCTCCGTTCTTCTGGCTGTTTCCGCCCGGCTATGGTACCGCCCGGTTGGCAGCCTGGGCTGCGGGTATCTTCGCGCTGTGGTGGCTGTACGGTCTCATGCGGACTTGGAACGTTCGTCTGTCAATCTGCTTGCTTGCGTTGACCGTCTGTGCCTTTGGTCGCGCATTCTATTTCCCCTGGCAGGACACGCGGCCGGACATGCTGTGCGCCATGTTTGGCCTAGCAGCGTTAGCGTTGTTGGCCCGACGCACTGAGACAACCCCCTCCACGTCGCTCTGGGGAGTCGGCGCATGCGTTGGACTGGGAATGCTGTCCCATCCCTTTGCTTTGGTCTACGCCTTGCAGATCGGAATGTGGCTGATGTGGCAAGCGCGATCATGGCGCAAGAGGTTGCTAGACTGTGGTATTGCTGGAATGTCGGCACTGGCTGCCTTCGCGCTGTGGCTTCCCTTGATCGCCCGCGAACCAGCACTTTTTCAGGCGCAGTTTTTTGGCAACGTATTGTCGCGATCGGGCCCGGGATTAGTTTCCCGTTTGTTGTGGCCATGGACCTATGTTCCCTTTCAAACCACTCTAATCGCCGAGCGGCTGGGGGCGTACCAGCTGATGCTGTTGGTTGCGACGTTGGTCGCTGGGCTGGTTGCGGTCTGTGCTGTAATACTGAGGCAGAGGCGGGCGAGCTGTCCAGCGACCGAGCCAGAGGCAGCCGGTACCGCAGCAGGTCGATTGCCCATTGCCACCTGGCTGGCCGTGAGCGCACTTTATCTGCATGTGGCCACGTTGGGATTTCATCCCGCCAAAGGATACCTGTGCTACACCTGGGCGATGCTCGCATTGCTCCTCGCAGTATTGCTTGAGAACGCTTCGCGTCGCCTCGCGCGGCCAGCCCTGAGAAAGTTGTTGATTGTTGCCGCAACGTTTGGCTTGATCTTGGTGTTAGCACCTGGTTCCGGCTTGCGAGCGACATGGACCTATGCCACCCGCTACCGGGAGGTCAATTACAACCGCCAGGCTTTTGTCAAAGCCATCGATCAGCGGCTGCCGCCGGGAGCGCGGCTGATCGTCTCTCCTGAATACGTATTCGAGTTCGAATTGTTGGGGCGCCGACCACTTAATGCCTCGCGACTGAAACTGTACCACGATGTAGAGGGGATTCAATTCGACTACTTGCTGGCATCGACGCAAGCTTTTGACGAAGGAATCCCGGAGCAACTGAAGTGCGAGCTCGCCTGGACCTTGGGGGACAGCTCAGATCCACTGGCGTGTTATGTAGAAGTCTACAGCCCCACCACGCAAACGCCACAAACTCGCCCCTGGCCGCGACAAGATAACGAGGACAAATGGGGCAGGTAGCGTTTGGCCACCGCCCATATCAACCAGGCGTTGGCATAGCATGTCGCTAGGACGAATCAAATCAGTAGCGAGGCCTCAAGGTGCCTCGCTGGGCATCATTCGCAAGCCCGAGATGGATTGTTGGTCGGGAAATTCTCCACCCAGTTTGACAGTGAATGTACCGTCAGAATAAACAGGTGGCTGGAATTCAGATTTTGGCGCTCTAATCGTGTACAAAATTTCGCCCGTCGATTCTTGAATCACCTGAACGACTGGCCGCTGCACCCCTTCGAGTGAGACTGCTGGCAAGTGGCCCAGCACCTTCCTACCGTCGTTCTGGTCCAGAGAAACTTTAATTGGCCAACCTGGGAATTGGGCGTTCGCACCGTCGCTGACCTTGGAGAAGCGAGGCCAACATTCAAAGGTTGCTTCACGGCTACCTTTGTTGAATCGCACCAGCCCATGACCATCGGCGCGTTGCTTCTCGTCTCGCACGTCAGCCGGGTTGGCGTAGGCCATCATCGACAACTTGTTACCCAGGCCATCCTCATAGTCTCCGGTCCAAGGCAGCGGGCTGCCAGCAACTGGATTTGCCCCTGCTTTCTCGTCGAGCGGATGCCACCAACGGCCGTAAATCGTGTTGACAATGGCTGGACTCGTAAAAGCGAAGGGACCGTCCCCGAACTGGTCGATTCCGTGTTTGACAAATACCGCCAGATGCTGGTCGCCACATAGATGTGGCGCCCAGGCTTGCCGAATCAGACGCAGTGCTTTGTTCCGTCCGGTCTGCGGCCAGCCATTGCAGTCCAAGTCCGCCAAAAGTCGATTGGACGGTTGTCCATGCAAGTGAACTGCACCGCAGAATGCTGTCTGCGATAGCGCGCACTTCAAATCTGCCCCAGTCCAATCCTGCGACCAAGCCTGCAGGAACTCCAACTGCCGGTCTCCCAGCAATTTTAGACCTTCAACGTCAACGCTTTTTCGATCGTAGGATGGATCGTTGATATGATCCGGCCGCGGTCCCATCTTAGGGATCTTTCCCTCTGGGCCACTTTTGAATTTGCGATCTTCCAGGATGGCAAAGTCGATTCCACCAATACGCAAACGCGTGTAATAGACAGTGATACCTCCGCCGATAGGTGTAGGATCTGCCGGATCGGGCAAGTGCCATGTCTGCTGACGCTGCACCATGTTCACGTAGGATGGTGGATAATAATAGCCTCCATCAGAACCGGCAGCCGTCGAAGCAACTTTGCCACTCTCGCCCCAAATATTGCCTTGCCCCACATCGTGGTCGTCCGGGATGGTCACCACCGGTCGGTCTTTCAATACTTCGCGGAACTGCAACCCCCACTCTAGCCAACCTGCCGTATGTTCGGTGTGATGGTAAGTTTGATCACCAGCAAAGAACAGCAAGTCAGGATTCTGAGCCTTGAGATTGTCGATCATCTCCTCTCTGGGGCCTTTAGTCCGACTGGAATTGCAGGACAGCGTGGCGACGACGATTTCATCCTTCTCAATCGGGTCGTGGCGAATCAATCCATCGAAATGTGCTTCTTTGCCGTGGCGGACACGGTAGGCAACATCTTGCG
>JAGQPR010000069.1 GCA_020426625.1 Planctomycetales bacterium | reverse complement strand
AGCGTATCATGGCCAGCGCCGGAGCTGGTAGATAGGGTTTGACGACGTGGTATAGGTACTCGTCGTGTCCCCAAGATAGCATGACGTTATCCAGCCCGCACGCTGGCTGGTAGATCCCGTTCTCTGTTTGATAGATGGGGTCGGTCGAGTCAGGGTTATCGGCAAAGGCTTCATAAAACACGATTTTGTCCGAATGCTTGCAGCCCACGGGAAACGTGTCTCCCACCACTGCCCATTGAGGCTCGTCCCACAGGCAAAGGATCTTGCCGAGATCGTGAATCAGTCCGGCCAAGATAAACCACCGCGGACGACCAGCGGCTCTGATCGCTTCGGCCGTCTGCAACAAATGCTCGATCTGCGGCAGGTCAATATCTGGATCGCTATCATCCACTAGCTGATTCAGGTACTCCATCGCTTCCCAGATTCCCATACGCCGCTGTTGCAGGCCCAAGTACTGTTCATGCTTACTGCGGACAAAGTCCACAGTTTGGTAGCGATGGTTTAGTCGGTAGAACTCTTTGACACGCGGCACCGCATCTTCGTAGTTGCGAAAATCGGTCGACGCAGTCTGTTGCAACTCAGATGGCTGACTGGGTGAGCTAGCAGAATGGGGATACCGGTGCAACAGATCGTCTTCCCACTCGTCAAGGCTCTCTAGCGGATTGGATTCGTTGGGTAACATGGCTCGGTCTGGCTCCTGTTCCACCAGAATGAACAAAATGTTGAAGGCATATTGCGAGCCCTGCAGGCTCAAGGAACGCCAAGGCAAGGTGCATCGCTGCGCCGCAAATCGACTACCGGCTCGTTGCTATCATTCAGCGTGGAGACTTTGGCAACGCTGGCAAACCTGCGGCCGCTCCTAATCAGAATACCAGAATGTCATCCAACCGCGAGGCATGCGGCTGGCATCTTAGACGTTGGCATGACGGTAGCGTCAATCTGACGGCGCGTTCGGCCACGCGGGTAGTTGTACGGTGGTAGTCACACGCGTGGTCTGAAAATGAAGGCAAGATTCCTGAGACGCAGACAAAAAGAATCAGAAGCTGCGAAAATCAAACACTGGACCAGAACTGCGGCAACCTGCATTGCCGCAGCGAGTGTTGGAACCCCTTTTCGCGGTTTAGTGGGCCGCGATCAAGTCTTGGACCTGTGTACCTGCATTGGCGTGGCCCACATTTGGAACCTGCTCATGAACATTCAGGTCCTCTTCGACTTGAGCAGCCGAATTGTGTGGGTAGAACTTCTCTTGGATGACAAATGCGCCTGCGCCGCCCAGATATCCCACTAGCGCCCACAGCGAAACTCGCTTGACATACCAAATAAAGTCGATTTTTTCGATGCCCATAGCCGCCACACCAGCCGCTGAGCCGATGATCAAGCAGCTGCCTCCAGTGCCTGCACAGTAAGCTAGGAACAGCCAAAACGAATCATCTTTGGGGAAATCGTACATGCCGATGCCAGCAGCTACTAGTGGCACGTTGTCGACCACTGCGGAAAGCAAACCGATAATCAGCGCTACCGCCTGCATGTTGGGCACCGTCTCGGTCAACCAGGCGGCCAATGAACGAAGTACTCCGGTGTGTTGTAGTGTTCCAACCGCCAGCAGGATTCCCAGGAAGAACAAGATGCTGGCCGTATCTATTTTCTTCAGCACGCCGACTACATTCGTGCTCGAGCGTGTCTCTTCATCCAAATCGTGCTTGACGAACTCGGAGATAATCCAAATCACGCTTAGGCTGAACATCATGCCCATGAATGGTGGCAGGTGGGTGACCGACTTAAAGACTGGAACAAAAATCAGACCGCAAAATCCAAGCGTCAGAAACAGCGACGAGTGCCAGGGCTTGAGCGTTTTGTCATGATATTCTCCGACGCGGTCTGGCCTTTCCACATCTCCCTTGAGCATTAGCGTGGCGACCACCAACGGGACGATCAAACAGAACATGCTCGGAATGATGAGAGACTTCATCACTTCAACTGTCGAGATCTTGTCGCCAATCCATAACATAGTGGTGGTGACGTCTCCAATTACAGTCCAAGCTCCTCCAGCATTAGCTGCTACCACAATCAAACCGCAAAAGAACAGACGCGTTTCTCGCTCTTTAACTAGCTTCTTCATCAGAGAAACCATGACAATAGTGGTCGTCAGGTTGTCGAGAACTGCCGACAGGAAGAAAGTAAGTAGGCAGACGGTCCATAGCAATTTGACTTTGCTCAGCGTCTTGATGCGGTCCGTAATGATCGCAAATCCCTCGTAGGCGTCGACCAATTCCACGATGGTCATGGCTCCCATCAGGAAAAATAAGATATAGGCGATTTCACCTATCAACGGCAGGAACTGCGCGTGCAGAGCGTATTCCAGTGCCAGCTCGTGTCCGTGCAAATGGCCGCCATGTTGGGCAGCGAATTCCGGTGCTAGCTCAAGAACTCGCTCTGCCGGCAATAGCACATCCAATCCAAGGAAGTAGAGAGCCCAGCAACCAGCGCCTATAAACAAAGCAGTCGCAGCCTTGTCGACGTGTAATGGATGCTCCAGCGCAATCACCAGATAACCGACGACAAAAAGTAGGATGATGCCAGCAAGTAACATTTAATTGACCCTATGACCACACGCGGAAAGTAATAATGCCAGCGCATTGCGGGCAGTTGATGAATGCATCAAAGCCTGAAGCGCTGCAAGACCCTTCGCATCAAATCGAATCGCGGTATTTCACGTTGCACTAATCGACTGGAACGCGATGCGAATCGCCCCATAATTCGCATTACTGAGGCGTAGAATTTTGAATGCTGGTAACAGATACCACACTAGATCCGTTTCGTGCAGCCCCGGAGACGTTTTTGAAGCTTCAAATTGAAGAATTTGAAGCAGCTGGGTAGAAAACGCCTGTTCTGACGGTCTTCCGGCTTGGGTGTTTTGCTCCAAGAATTGGAGTCTAGGGCAATCTATCCTACGTCCCCGCTTCTAAGCGGGCAATTAATGCTTCTACTGCGGGAATAACATCCAATTGATAACTGACACCGCTTCCCGACGCATTGGCATCGGTAAACGTGCGGGCAATTTGTCCATCGATCCCATAGACGATGACCGCCGGAATCGCGGAAATTCCGAATCGCTCGCGAACCACTTCGTCAACGTCCGTAGATAAGAAGTTCGTCAACGTGGCTTCTTGTTGACGTAAGAATGACTCGGCTTGGGCAATGTAGGTCTCTGGTGGCTTCTTGGTAGAGCCGAAATAGTCAATGTTAAACGAAATGCATTTAACTTGTTGGGAGGCATCTCGGCTTAGTTGCACCAAATTTGGAAACTCTTGCATACACGGAACGCAGGAAGTGCTCCAAATGTCCAGCACGACCACTTGTCCTTTGAGGGTTGCGATGTGCTCTAGCAGTCCGTCGACGTTTGTCAGCTGCAAGGAAACTTGTGAGACATCTTTCGTCAACTCCGCTCCGGGTGGCGCAGAATCCACGATTTGCATGTCGTCTGCGTTTGATGGGGCATCGGAGAGTATTTGTTCATCTGCAGTATCAGACGCCGCATTCGAGGCAACGCGTTTTTCTTGACATCCCGCCACTGTCAAAGCGACCATCAGGGAAAAAGCCGTTCGAACAACAATAGCCCTCGGAAAGTCGGGGCGGATATGACGCGTCATAATTCTCTCGCTCATTTTTCAGGAGGGCAACAAAGCTTGAAATGGAACGCTCCGTTTCAAGTAGCGGTTATCCCAGGCTGATTGTAAACAGTTGAGGCAGCGCCGTAACTAGCGGACGGCAACTTCTTCATCTAGCGGCTGGGGAACGTTCGATCAATAACTGTCGCGGAGCGAAAGGCAACTAATGACACACATTCGCGGAGCGAAAGGCGACTGTCGGATACTAATTGATCGAACGAAGTTAGGCTTCAGCCAGCATTTCCAGCTGTTCCCAGCGAGCGTAGGCTTCAACCAAATTTTGCTGCAGCTTGACCAATTCGACTTGCACTTCGGCCAACGCCTCTTTGGATTGTTTGTAGTATTCCGGTAGCGTCATCTCGTGGTGCACCTGAGCGATCTGCGATTCCAGCAACTCGATCCTTGCTGGCAGCTCTTGCAGCTCTTTTTGTTCCTTGAAACTCAACTTCTTGCGTTGCAACTCGGGTGTTGGCGTTCGCGATTCCTTGGTGGCCTTACTTTTTTCGGCGGATTGTGCAGGCACACGCTGCTGGCTAATCCGGAACCAGTCATCGTATCCACCAACATATTCGCGGACAGCAAAGTCGTTGTCTCGCTCCGACTCGAAGACAATCGTGCTCGTGACCACATTGTTCAGAAACTCACGGTCATGGCTGACAACCAAGAGAGTTCCCTGGTACTCGACGAGCCGCTCTTCCAACATTTCCAATGTTTCGGCATCGAGATCATTAGTCGGCTCGTCCAGCACCACCACATTGACCGGCTTGGCAAACAGCTTGGCAAGTAAGACCCGATTTCGTTCACCACCGGAAAGTTGCTTAATGGGCGTTCGAGCTCGCTCAGGAGTGAAAAGAAAGTCCTGCAGGTAACCCAGTATGTGCCGCGGACTGCCGCCCAGTTGAATCGTCTGATATCCGTCGGAAACATCCTGTTCAACTGTCTTGGATTCATCGAGTTGTTGTCTCAGCTGATCGAAATAGGCTATCTGCAGGTTGGTTCCAAGTCGGACGCTGCCGCCTTCTGGGGACATTTCACCAAGCAGCAACTTTAGCAAAGTAGTCTTGCCAGCACCGTTAGGGCCAATAATTCCCACTTTGTCACCTTGCATGATCGTGGTGGAAAAACCGCTGATGATTTTACGACGTTTGCCGTTGGCACCGGGCCAAGAATATTCAAGACCGTCGGCTTTTATAACAAGTGCACCGCTGCGCGCGGCTACCTGGATCTGAAGATTGGTCGTGCCGATCTTCTCGCGGCGTTCACTTCGCAACTGCCGCAGCTTTTTCAATGCTCGCACACGGCCTTCATTGCGGGTACGGCGAGCTTTAATGCCTTGACGGATCCACACTTCCTCTGCGGCTAACTTCTTATCAAACAGAGCATCCTGTTTTTCTTGAGCTGCCAACGCTTCGTCCTTTCGGCGGAGAAACGTTTCGTAGTCGCAAGTCCAGTCAAAAATCCGCCCGCCATCGATCTCGAGAATTCTGGTAGCCAGCTGTCGTAGGAACTGGCGATCGTGCGTAATGAACATGTAGGAATTGGGCCAACGAGATAAAAAATCTTCGAGCCAGCAAATGGAATCGATATCAAGATGATTCGTCGGTTCGTCCAGAAGCAGCAGGTCCGGTGAGTCGACCAAGGCACGTGCCAGCAATACGCGACGCTTCATACCAGATGACATTGACGCGACATCCGCTGTGGGATCAAGCTGCATGCGCGATAGGATTTGATCGACTTTGTGATCTACCTCCCATCCATTTTCTGGAGTCACAGTTTCCTGCGCAGACACGCCACCGCGAACGATGCCAAGGACAGGCCCGTTCAAATGCTTGGGCACATCTTGCGGCAACATCGCGATCTTAGCTCCCGCTGCCAAGTGAATCGTGCCATGATCCGGCTCGACTTCGCCGGATAAGATACGCAACAAAGTGGTCTTGCCAGCACCGTTACGCCCCAAAAGGCCGATACGCTGTCCCGGCTCGATGATACAGTTGACGGAATCTAACAAGGCAGGGCCGCGATAGCGAATCGATAGATCCTGAATACTAACCAGTGGCACAACAAATTCTCAATGAACTAGTTTTTTTTGCGTGGTGAAGAATGAAGCTTACGCAAGAAAGGACGCGAGCTGCTGAACGCTCCGCCGCCTTGCGTGCAGCTCATGTTCCCATCGTACCCGCAATCCATTCCAAAGGCATCAGCCCCCGACCGCTGCGGAAAGGCTTGGCTCAGGCTGCCAAAGATACATAAACGTAGGCAGATCGCTGCGGTCCAGTCCAGGTATTTTTAGCGGTAGCAAAGAAGACATGGTCGGTGTGTTGGGTGTCACGTCCATCAATGTGTAGGCGCGATCGTTGTCCCGACGCAGCATCACCAAAGGAGTATCCGCTGGCAGCCCCGCCATATGCCTCACGCGGACCACGGCATCGTCAAGGTAACCAATTTGATCCACCAGCCCCAGCTCCAGACCGCGCTGCCCGGAAAAGACGCTGCCGTCGAACAAGATTTCGTGGAATGCCCGGGCGTCGGGACGAGCCAATTCAACTTGGGTGATCAAGCGGTCATGGAATTCATCCGCCAAGCCTTGTAGCAGATCGCGTTCTGCGTCCTCCATCACTCGCTCTGGCGAAGCCATGTCAATCCGATCACCAGATTTCACGTGGATGGGAGCAATGTTGAACTGAGCTAGTGTCAACTCCAGGTTGTATGCGTTAAAGATCACTCCCAAACCACCCAAGATCGCAGTCGGATGGGCTACGATCTCGTCAGCTACAGTGGCCAAGTAGTAGGCTCCTCCCGTCCCGACATCCATGATGCAAGCGACTACAGGCAAATTGTACTGCGATTTCACTTGGAGCAGATCGCGGGACATGATATCAGACGCAGTGACACCTCCGCCGGGACTGTTTATTCTGAGCACGATGCCAGCCACATCAGGGTCAACTGCGATCGCATCCAGCTTTTCGCGGAAGAGTGCTACCGGATTTTCGCCGAGAGATCCGATGCCGCCGATGTTCTTGTTGACGAGCAGGCCATCTACATCCAGCACGACAATTTTTTGCCGGTGCTTCGCATCGGTGGCAGCGTAGACCTGGATTTCCGATAGTCGAGAAGCACTGTTATCCGTGCGCATCACGGTGGAGACCTCGCCGGACATGTTCATGTCACCACGCATGTCCATGTCTCCAGACATGTTCATATCCCCCCGCATGTTCATGTCGCCACGGAGGTAGGTCTGCAGCGCATGCGAGCTACATCCGGAAAGAATCGTCACTATTGCGGTCAGAATCACAGTGCGAATCATGGCAATAGCCTCTGCTGCCGAATAAAGGAGTATTTGCAATAGCGCTAGTTGCTACGAATGCCACGAATAATCCGGTTTTGACCGTTATGCAGTCCATCGGCACGGCATCGTTCAATAATCTCGCCCAGATTGTTTGTGAGTTAACGTTGTCCCTAACTACTCAATTATCCAAAGCTCTCTAAGTTAAAGGGTTTGGCTTCATTGCTGCAGCAAGCGAAGCTTTGCAAACATCGGGCGACCATTTCATGCGTTTTACCTCCCTAGTCTGGAAAAACCTTATTCGCCGGCCAGCGCGCAGCGCTCTAACGCTGACGGCCCTGGCGACGGCCATCGCGGCGGTGGTGGCGCTGGTTGGCATTTCCCAGGGTTTTACGCGCTCTTTTGCAGGGGTTTACGAGGCTCACCATGTCGATGTAGTCGTCTCGCGTCAAGGTACTTCGGATAGGCTAAGCAGTTCCGTTGACGCGTCGTACTTGCCGTCAATTGAAGCGCTAGAGAAGGTTGCGTTAGCCGATGGCGTGCTATTTGAAACGTTGTCTTTCGAGGAAGAGGGGGTCTATGGAATTCCGACAATGGGAATTCGTCCCGATTCCTGGCTGTTGCAGGACTATCAGGTGGTGGATCAAAAGGACATCGCTTCTGCTGCTGGCGATGTCAATGTGGTGGCGCCCGGGGAGTTGGGTGAACCTCGAACACTCATGTTGGGCGTAAATCTTGCGGACCGGCTAGGTAAGCGAGCGGGCGAACGGGTCAATTTGTTTGACGAGCCCTATCTGATTAGCGAAGTTTTTCGCAGCTCGAGCAATTGGGAAAACGGCTCGATGATCTTGCCGCTAGCGACCTTGCAGCAGCTGACGGACCGAGACGGACAATTCACCTATATCAATGTCGTTCTGGCCAAACCCTTGTCCGCTGCCGAGGTCGCAGCAGCAATTAAGGCAATACAAGCTTTAGATGGAAAGCTTTCCCCGCTGGCCACCAAACAATTTGTTGAAACGGACACGCGGATGCAGTTGGCCGGTGCCATGGCATGGATGACCTCGATCATTGCTTTGCTAATCGGCTCCATCGCCACACTCAATACGATGCTCACGAGTGTTCTAGAGCGAACGCGAGAGATTGGCATTCTACGTGCAATAGGTTGGACCAAGCGGCGGGTGATTAGCATGATCCTGCTGGAATCCTGTGGGCTGGCGCTGGCTGCATCAGTACTTGGATCGACGCTGGCGTACTTGATTACTTGGGCTCTGAGCAGGGCACCTATCGTGAATGGAATGTTGTCACCGTCGATTGACGGACCAGTGCTGATTCAAGGTCTTGTATTGGGACTCGGAATTGGTTTGCTGGGAGCAGCTCTGCCAGCTTGGCGAGCGGCCCAGCTGCAGCCCACAGAAGCATTTCGAGAGTTTTAGCAACTGAGTATTTAGATGAAACACAATGTGCATGCCCGCAACGGATTGGGCCAGTCTGTGAATGAGCCGATAGCAATTATTGGACTGGGCTGTCGTTTTCCCGGTGGAGTCCATGACTGGAAGGGCTACTGGCAGCTTCTGAACGAAGGTCTGGACGGGGTTTCCGAAACGCCTGCAACGCGGTGGAGTCTGCAGCAGTTCTACGCTGCGGGCAAGGCATTGCCTGGAAAGACACAAAGCAGGTGGGGTGGTTATGTCGACGCCATCGATCAGTTTGACCCCCAGCTGTTCGGTATCTCGCCGCGGGAAGCGGCCAGCATGGACCCTCAACAGCGTATGCTGCTGGAAGTAGCCTACCGCGCTATGGAGGATGCCGGTCAGCCGTTGTCGCGAGTTGCTGGCCGTCCCATCTCTGTGTTCGTTGGAATCTCTAGCTTCGACTACGCGGTGGCAGGTCTCAGCTTTCAGGATCGAGGTGTCATCGACGCGTATAACAACACCGGAAGTTCATCCAGCATTGCGGCCAATCGCGTTTCGTATTGCTTTGATCTCCGCGGTCCGAGTGTCGCGGTCGATACGGCCTGTTCGTCTTCCTTGGTTGCGGTGCATATGGCCTGTGAGAGTATTTGGCGCGGTGAGGCGGAAATGGCGCTGGCTGGCGGTGTCAACGCGCTGCTATTGCCCGATTTCTACGTGGCTTTCAGCCAGCTTGGCGTGCTCTCTCCGGATGGGCGGTGCAAGTCTTTTGACGCCCGAGCCAATGGTTACGTCCGTAGCGAAGGCGCAGGGATGGTCGTGCTCAAGCCACTGCATGCGGCACTCCGCGACAAAGATCCGGTGTACGCTGTTGTGCGTTCTACAGCACTCAATCAAGATGGTCGTACGCCGGGTATGACCGTTCCAAGCCAGGCGGCACAGGAGGCCTTGATACGGTCCGCATGCGCGAAGGCCCGCGTGTTGCCCTCAGAGATTCAATATGTTGAAGCGCATGGCACCGGGACGCCGGTCGGTGATCCGATCGAGGCAAGCGCCGTTGGGTCGGTGATTGGTGCTGGCCGAACCTCTGACGAGGCCTGTTTCATCGGTTCGGTAAAAACCAATATTGGGCATCTGGAAGCTGGCGCTGGTATCGCCAGTCTGATCAAAGTTGCTTTGGCGCTGCATCACCGGCGAATTCCAGCGCATTTGCATTTTGAAAAGCCAAATCCAGAGATCGATTTCAGGAAGTTGGGGTTGCGGGTTGCTACCCAATCATTGAACTGGGATTCGGAAGGCAACCGCTTGGCGGGCATCAATGGTTTTGGATACGGTGGGGCCAATGCGCATGTGATTCTCGAACAAGCGCCAAGCGAAGCAACTCATTCTATGTTCCCCGAGCCGACGGCGGTACGGGGAACTCCGAGTAATCAATTTGATGCACCTGTGCTGTTGCCGCTGTCGGCCAAAAGCAAAGCGGCGCTGGCGCAAACGGCTACACAACTGGCGGACTGGTTGGAGTCTGAAGCGAATGGTTATCACTTGGCAGAGATAGCTGGATATTTAGCGCTGCGCCGCAGCCACCTTGATATTCGCACTACTGCCTGCGCGACTCTACCAGAGGAGATGGTTGGGCAGCTGAGAACAATTGCGGCTTCGAATTCAGAAGAACTGGATGAAGGACTGAGCGCGACCAAACTAGCCCATGGTCCTGCATTTGTCTGCTCGGGGCAGGGACCGCAGTGGTGGGGCATGGGACGCGGCCTGTTGAAATACTCGCCTGCCTTTCGCACAGTCATCAAGCGTTGCGATCATGAGTTTGCCAAGTATGGCGATTGGTCGTTGATGACCGAGTTGATGCGCACCGAGACGCAGTCCCGGATGCAGCGAACAGCCATTGCACAACCAAGCATCTTTGCCGTGCAAATTGCGTTAGCAGCAGTCTGGGAAAGCTGGGGTATCAAGCCTACGGTAGTCGTTGGGCACAGCGTGGGCGAAATCGCAGCTGCCTATTTGTCAGGTGCCTTGTGTTTTGAAGATGCCTGCCGGGTGGCGTTTTACCGCGGCCAAACGATGGACTTGGCCAGCTCACACGGTGCTATGTTGGCCGCCGGACTGTCCCCGGCAGATGTTCCCCAATGGCTCGCGGGCTTCGAATCAACAGCGAGTATGGCTGCAATCAATGGCCCCTCTTCGGTAACCCTGTCCGGGGAAGCGGACACCATTGAACTGCTGGCCCAGCGGTTGGAGCAACAAGGTGTTTTCTGCCGCCGGTTGGCAGTGGAATATGCTTTTCATAGCCCTCAGATGGAGCCGGTTTGTGCGGAACTGCTGAGAGCGTTGTCGAATGTCCAACCAATGAAAACTTCGATTCCGATGATTTCGTCGGTAACCGGCGAGGAAATCGACGGTACAGAGTTGGATGCGGAATACTGGTGGCAAAACGTCCGGCAAGCGGTTCGTTTCAGTGATGCGATGAACAGCTTGGCCAACCGAGGCTGCGCCGTGGTAGTGGAGATCGGTCCGCATCCGGTACTGGCCTATTCGATCAACGAGTGCTTTGCAGATATTGGGTGTTCCGTGCGAACGGTACCTTCGCTAAATCGCCAACAGGACGACCTGCAGGTCATTACCAAAGCGCTTGGTAGTTTGTACTCGTTCGGCTTCGATATCAACTGGTCGGGATTCTACAATACGCCCAGACGCAAGATTCCGTTACCAACCTATCCGTTCCAAAGGCAAACTTGTTGGTCGGAATCGACCGAGTCGCGTTTTACCCGACTGATGGCACCGTCCCATCCTCTGCTTGGGCAGCGCCTCGAATCGCCGTCGATTCAGTGGCAGCAGCGCATCGACCTGCGACTGCAGAGCTACTTGCGAGATCATCAGGTCCGGGGAACTGTCCTGTATCCTGTCGCAGCTATGATCGAATCGGCCATCGCTGCCGCAATTTCACAGAGTGATACATCGGTGGCGCGGCTGCAACGGTTGCGTCTGCACAATCCCTGCGTACTTGACGATGTTCATTCGCAGACCATCCAAACGACCTATGATGAAGAACGTCGACAGCTGAGGCTTGCCTTCCGCGAAAGCGAATCCACACAGTGGCGCCCTTTGGCAACCACAGAGGTGAGTGCCTACGCGCAACCTCCCAAGGATATCAATGCGCACACCGCATTACGCGATGCTCGCGCCCGTTGCGACCAGACTTTTGAGTCTGGCCAGCTGTACGATTACTGCCAGCAGACAGGATTGCATTATGGGCCCGAGTTTCGCTCTGTAGTTTCGGGGCAGCGGCGCGCAGGTGAAGCGATCGCGGAGGTCACACTCGCCAATTCAATTACCCACGACGCTGATTACCACATTCATCCGGCGCTTTTGGATGGGTGCTTTCATGCGATGTTGGTGGCTGACCCAAATTTCGATTTCCAAGTCGAGGGACTCTACTTGCCGAACGAAATTCGCGAAGTCAACTTTTTCCAACGGCCTTCGAATTCCGTCACGGTCCACGCGCGGATGCTAAGCAAGACCGAAAGATCCATGATATGCGACCTGGATATCTATGATGATTCCGGCCAGCTATGCATCTCGCTCAGGCATTTCCAAAGCAAGCGTGTCAATGGGGTACAGGCGCGACAAGCTACGGAAGATCTTATCTATGGTTTCCGTTGGCAAGCCATGGAATTCTCGGATAGCGAACCTACCTCTCCAGCTCCGGCCCATTGGATTGTCTTCATGGACGAAGGAAGGGTTGGTCGCGAGCTAGTGCAACGTCTGATGCAACGCGGTGATCAGTTGGTCGAAGTATATCGCCATAATTCGCAAGTCGCTCAGTCGGCGTCGAACGGATTTTATCAAGTTGACCCTGAGAGTCGCGCCTCATTCACCAGCATGTTTCAGGAAGCAAGTAGCGCGCTGGGCAGTAAAGTCCATGGCATTATCTACCTGTGGGGGCTCGACGTTCCGCAACCGCATCAACTGAATACGTCGCAGTTGGAGGCTAGTTGCAGCTTGACGACCCTGGCACCGCTGCACCTAGCACAAGCTTGGGAGCTGCTTCCCCAGTCGGATCGTTGCGATCTGATTTTGGTAACATCCGGTGCACAGTCTCAAGACAGTGAGCTGGAACTGACATCCGTGGCGCAAGCTCCCCTGGTCGGTTTCGGTCGCGTAGTGGCTAGCGAATCTTCCCGCTTCAGTACAACCCTGGTCGACTTGCCAGCAGAACCATTTGCTAATGACATTGAGCGACTGTTCTCGGAAATCGTCACTGAGAATAACGAGGATGAAGTACTGTTGCGCGACACTGGTCGTTACGTTCGGCGCTTTGCGCCAGTGGCTCAACAGTCACTTTTGGGTGAAGCCGTGGACGCGCTGCCCAGCCGCTTGCAGGTCGGTAAGTCTTCTGGAATCGAAGAATTGCATTATCGCACGGTGGCAGTCAGTCCACTGCGCCCAGGGGAAGTGGAAATCGAAGTAGTGGCCACCGGTTTGAATTTCAGTGATGTTATGAAAGCGCTGGATTTGTATCCAGGCTTGCCGGACGGTCCCGTCGAGCTCGGGGCCGAGTGTGCCGGTCGAATTTCGCGCACCGGGCCAGGCAGTGACTGGTCCGTTGGCGACGAAGTAATCGCGGTCGCTCCCGGGGCCTTTGCAACTCACGTGACCGTTAACTCGGCACTGGTCGCCCGAAAACCCATTTCACTGTCGTTCGAACAGGCTGCGACAATCCCAATCGCATTCATGACCGCTGCTTACGCCCTGCATGAATGCGCACGGCTGAACAGTGGCGACTCAATACTCGTCCACTCAGCTAGCGGAGGCGTTGGGCTGGCCGCCATACAATTGGCCAATTTGGCTGGCATCCACGTCTATGCGACCGCTGGTACTGAGGAGAAGAGAGAGTTCGTACGATTGCGCGGCGCTCGCTGTGTGATGGACTCTCGCTCGCTGGCATTTGCCGACGAGACCTTGGCCGCAACTGCGAACGTGGGTGTCGATGCCGTGCTGAACTCGCTGCCTGGGGAAGCGATCACCAAAGGGCTTTCGATTTTGAAAAAGGGTGGTCGCTTTTTGGAGATTGGCAAGCGCGATATCTATGCGGACGCACCAATGGGACTTTTCCCTTTTCGTAATAACCTTTCTATGTTCGTCATCGACCTGGATCAGCTACTGAAAGAACAGCCAGCGAGAATGGGACGATTATTGAATAGTCTGATTGAAAAGATAGAACAGGGAGAACTACACCCGTTACCGACTACAAGCTACGACTGTAACGACACTATCGCCGCGTTTAAGTTCATGCAGCAGGGCAAACACATCGGCAAAGTTGCTGTGACTTACCCGTCACATCCGGCAGATGTTCGTGTTGGTGAATTCGAGCCAGTTCAGTTCAATTCGCGCGGAACCTATTGGCTAGCAGGTGGACTGGGTGGATTTGGCCTGGAAATCGCCAAGTGGATGGTGGACCATGGCGCAAAATCATTGGTGTTGACGGGCCGTTCGCCATCTCTGTCGACCGAGGCGGAGGCCGCCATCCTGCAAATGGAGTCTTGCGGTGCATCCATTTCCATCATGCCAGCAGATATAACTCAAGCTGATGAAGTCAAGCGCGTGTTAAACAGGATCGATTTGGATCTTCCCAAACTGGTCGGAATTTTTCACACGGCAATGGTACTGGAAGACAAATTGCTGATTGATCTTGATCGGGAGACCTTGCAGCGCGTGTTGCGTCCGAAAGTGTTGGGAGGTTGGAACCTGCACCAACAGTCTCTGGGGCGAGAACTTGAGTGCTTTGTGTTGTTCTCCTCGTTGTCCAGTGTATTTGGCCATGCGGGGCAAGCTAACTACTCAGCGGCCAACGCTTTACTGGATAGTCTGGCGTACTATCGCAGAGCGCAGGGATTGCCTGCCCTGGTGCTGAACTGGGGGCACTTAGGACAAGTTGGCTATCTTGCACAGCGGTCCGAATTGGGCAAACGTTTGGAGCGTCAGGGCGTGATGAGCTTCACGGTCGACGAAGCGACCAATTGCTTAGAATATGCCTTGAAGACTCGAGCTGTTCAATTGAGTATCCTGCGCATCGACTGGTCTGTATGGCGCGGCCTGGGCTTAACAAATAGAGTTTCTCCCAAGTTCGCCCATTTGATTGAACAGTCTGCTGAAGCGGAAGTCGCTGGGATCCGCGAACTGCCATCTGCAGCCGCGTTGCGCGCTGTGGTGGGGGTTCAACGGTTGGCGATGGTGGATCGACTGCTACGGAACAAGGCCGGTTCATTGTTGGGCATCCCCACAGAGGATATTCAGGCCGATCGAACACTCTTGGAAATGGGGCTCGATTCCTTGATGGCAGTGGAAATGCGCAACTGGATCGAGAGTCAGATGGAAATCAGCGTACCGATTTCCGCATTGATGAAAAGTAGCACACTTGGCGAGTTGACTGAGGAGATTGGCGAGCATATCGGCGACAACCCCACGCCCCAGGTGGCAGCAGCCAACCGCTCTGAGCCGGAGGACGACGTGGAATTAATTTTGAACAACCTGGAAGATATGGGCGCGGATCAAGTCAGCGAATTGCTCGGCAGAATGCTGCGTGAACAAGAGCAACAGTGATGTCTCGATCGGACGCTCAAATCGAAACTTCCGCAGATGTACTGTCACGGTTGACGCCAGTGCAACAGCGCGAATTATTGAAGCAATTATTGCTTCAAAAGTCCGCCCGACAAAGTGAATTCCCCATGTCGGAGGGTCAGCAAGGCCTTTGGCATGCTTTCCGTCGCGATCCCAAAGCAACTTCGTTCAACGTCTTTTTGCCAACTCGGATCCGCTCGCCGCTCGATGTACAGGCGCTTCGTCGCTGCTTCAATTTACTCGCCGAGCGACATGCCAGCCTGCGAACGACTTTTTCCGATGATGGCGGCCTGCTACTGCAAAAGGTCCATCCTACGCTGCCACCAGAATTTCGCGTATCGAACAATATTGGAGCGTCTGATGATCAGATACGCACTCAGATTCAAAGCGATGTTCAAGTCCCTTTTGATCTCACCGCTGGTCCGCTGTTACGAATGTTGGTTTACCAGCGAGATACCGACGACTGGATAACCGTTGCTCTAACGCATCACATTGTCGTCGACTTTTGGTCGCTGGTAGTGATTCTGGACGAAGTGCGGCGAGCGTATCCTAGTTTTGCAACTGGGACGACTCCAGACCTTGGTCCGCCTCAAAACAACTACCGGCAGTTTGTGGATGCCCAAAAACTGCAGTTGACGAGCCCCGTGGGACTGGCACAGCAGGCTTACTGGAAGGCTGCGTCGGCTCAGGCGCCTCCAGTGGTCGAATTGCCGATGGATCGAACCCGCCCCAAGCAATTTAGTGGGCGCGCTGCGAACATCGGGTTGCAATTCCCGAGCAAGTCGGCCCAGCACCTCCAAAAACTGGCCACCCATGCCGGTGTAACTCCATTCGCAGTGGTGCATTCGGTCCTGCAAATCCTGATAGCGGGTTTCAGTAATCAATCGAAGTTCTTCATCGGCAGCCCTTTCTCGGGGCGAGGCCAGCGCGAGTTTGAGCAAACCGTTGGATTCTTTGTCAACATGCTGCCTCTCTTGGCAGATGTCTCCGGCAATCCAACTTTCTTGGAGCTGGTGTCGCGGACGCAACTAACTTTGTTGGATGCTTTGGAGCATGAAGCGTATCCGATAGCCCGCATTGTCCAGGATGCGGGTGTCACGCGTGATGCCAGTCGCAGTCCTCTGTTCCAGGTGTCCTGTACTTACGAGAGGGCACACATCAAACAAGAGGCTGGGCGCGCCGGAAGCTTGTTTCCTGCCTCACAACATTCCTGGGAATTCGGCGGCATTCAGCAGGAAGTTTTCTACGTCCCGCATCCAACGTGCCACTACGATTTGGAGTTTGTGTTCGAACAGACAGACACGGAACTGAACGGATTGATTTGCTTCTGCCGCGATCTCTTCGATGCGCCTTCGATTGAGTTGATTGCCGAGTATTTCGTTGCCTTGCTGCAATCGGCGCTCGACAATCCTGAAAATCGCGTTTCGGATTTGCAATGGACCAAGCCAGCTCCATCCAAGTTCGCCACCCCTAGCGTCGTTGGTCTGCTTGCTGAAGAACACAAAAAAGCAGAGGATTTGCCGGTGCTGGGCGTGCATGGTCTTATCCAGCAGGCAGCCGTCCGGGATCGTGGCGCCACGGCCATGCGAAACCAGTCCGAAGACATCGAATATGGGCAAATGCTGTCGCGCGCCTTGGCGGTTGCGCAAGCGTTGCAGGCTCGCGGCATCGGTGCGGATGATTTGGTCCCGGTAGTTGCTGTCCGAGGTACCGCTGCCTTCACAGCCATGCTGGGAGTCCATTTGGCCGGTGCAGCGTGTGTGCCCATTGATGCCGATCAACCCGCGATCGACATGCTTGACCTCTTGGCGGATACCAGTGCAAGGGTAGTGCTGGCCACGGAAGGTCAGGCACAGCGCAGGATGCAGCCAAGTTGTGGGCAAGCAATGCTGCTGACCATTGAAGAACTATTTTCAGTAGCGACGTCGACAGGATGGAAGCCTGCCAACGTCCATTCTACTGTGCTGGCCTATGTGGTTTACACCTCAGGTTCTACTGGACGCCCCAAGGGCGTCATGATCGAACACGGTGCGGTTTGCAATACCTTGCGCTGGAGAATGCGGGAGGTCCCTCTCACATCGAGTGACCGCGTGCTGATGTTGCTGTCCCACCAGTTTGATGCAGGATTGTGCATCGCTTGGACCACGCTTTCGCAAGGTGCTACGCTGGTCTGGGCCGATCAAGAGGCCAGGATCGATCCAGATCAGCTCATTGACCAAATTCTGCGCGACGGCATTACCGTTTTGCCAGCCGTCCCCAGTCTACTGCGCGTTCTCGTGTCCAACCCACGTTTCCACCAATGTTCAGGACTGCGTTATATCTGGACCGGCGGCGAAGCCACGACCCCGGAGCTGTTCGCGGACATTCGCAGTGCGAACCAAGCCGAGTTCTGGAATTTCTACGGACCCTCGGAAACAGCCATTGAAGCAACAGCGCAAAAAGTTGACAGGGGTGAGCTGGTTCGTCGAATCACAATAGGCCACGCCATTGACAATACGCAGGTCCATATACTCGATTCCCAGCAGCGCTGCCTACCGGATCTGCTGCAAGGCGAGTTGGCGATCTCGGGGCGTGGCCTGGCGCGAGGCTACTTGAATCAGTCTCAGCTGACTCAGAGCAAATTTGTTACGATCTCCATTGACGGCCAGCCCAGGCGCGTCTATCTGACTGGCGACCAATGTCGACGCTTGGCGAACGGAGAAATCGACTTTCTGGGACGCGCCGATCACCAATACAAGATCCGTGGCTATCGACTGGAATTGGGCGAAATCGAATCAGTCCTAGAGTCCTGCCAATTGGTCGCTCGTGCGGCTGTTGTGGTCACCAATGCTGGGCAGCCCAATGCTCAGATGCATGCATTTGCTAGTCTGGATGGTCGGCGTTCTGCAAAGGCAGTGCTTGCAGATTGCAGCCGGACTGCGGATGCGACGTCGGGCCTGGCCGCGAATAGTGATTCAGAGCTTGCTCTATCGGCCATCCATCGATTTCTCCACGATCGTTTGCCGGCTTACAAAGTGCCAGCCACACTGGAGATCATCGACGACATGCCGTTGACTTCGAGCGGAAAGGTTGATCGCGCGCGACTTCCCCAACCCACACTAGGATCGCAAACCGTCACTTTGGTGGCGCCTAGCACTGCAATTGAAGAGTATCTTGCAGGTGTTTGGGGCAGGCTCTTACAAGTAGAGCGAGTTGGCGTGAATCAAAATTTCTTCGACGCCGGTGGCAGCTCGTTGCAAGCTGCCATGTTGACCCGCCAACTTTCAGACGATCTCGGCGTTCACATTCCAACCGCACTGGTATTCGATCTGGCCAATATCTCGCAAATGGCAACTCGATTTGTCCAGTTGCATCCGACAGTAATGAGTAGGCGATTTGGCGCGGAGGCCGTGGCGTTGCAGTTGCAATTGGCCACGGAGCCAGCGCTGGAAAATACCGTGGCGATGCGACATCCGCTGATTGCATCGTTTGCTGACGAACGGAACCAGCAACTGTCCATCCTTCCCCAGCCTATCTTTATGGTGCATCCACCTGGAGGCATCGTTGTCTGCTATCGCGAACTGGCCAAGCAATTAGCACCTGACCATGTGCTACTGGGAATCAAATCCCGGGGTTTGCATGGCACAGAAGACTTGCCTGCCGACATGGTGTCAATGGCCGCCGATTATGTAGACGCTATCAGGTCCATACAACCACGTGGCCCGTACATCCTCGGCGGATGGTCGCTCGGTGGGCTGGTGGCTTATGAGGTTTGCCATCAACTACGGGCTATGGGCGAGCCGCTGGAAAAACTGGTATTGCTGGACACCGCGATCCCAGAAACTGCCAGCGACCTTGTTCCAGAGCGCGATAGAACGGATGTCGGTCGAGAGTATGGCATCGATCTGACATTGGAGCAGCTGGGCGAACTGGCGCCCGAGGAGCAGTTGCCGTTTCTTTGGGAGCATGCCAAGAAATTGGGGGTTCTGCATGATGAGTCGCCAGCTGAAGTTGTCGCTCAGGTATTGAACGATCTGCAGGGCTTGTTCCACCACCACGTCTCGGTCGTTCAGAGCTATCGCATGCAGCCGCTCGATGTAGCGGTATTGCTCGTGCGTCCGCGTGAAGTACCCGTCCAACACGATTCCTCGGAGGATAGAGGCTGGGGATACTTGGTCAACTCAGTTAAAGTCAGCTTTGTTCCAGGTCACCACCACAGTATGGTGCAGCCGCCAAACGTACAGGAAGTGGCTGAGGCCATTGTTGGTGCTCTATCTTGACGTCGCTTTCTAGGCGAAGTGAAGCGATTGGGAACACTGAGCATCGCTAATTGAACACTAATAAGTCAAAGAGTATTGTTCTTGCATGCTTCTCAAAAAATTTGACGAATAGTCTGAGGTTTTTCAGAATCACTCATTCAAAAAGAATTGCGCTGCAACGATCAGTGTTCGATCAGCGTGAATTTGTGTTCCAGTTTTCCACCCGCATCAGGAAAACGAACATGTTCAAGCAAGAAGGGTACGAATTGATGGGTGCTGCATTCGAGGTCTACAACGAACTTGGGTACGGCATGGCTGAAGAGATCTATCAGGCCGCACTCGAAGTGGAACTTGGTCTACGAGAAATTCGCTTTACTGCTCAAGCTGAGTTGGACGTATTCTTCAAAGATAGAAGCGATTGGATCGCCAATTGAATTCGGAAAACCGAGTATAGTTCAAGAGTAAGTGACGAGTCGCTTCGTGTGTCGGGAAGCACCATCGAGCTACCCAGCCGCATCACGCGCAGGGCCATTGTTTGCCCAGTGCGTCGATTTGCAATTGCGTCAACTGCTGGATGCCAGCTCGTGCCAGCTTGAGCATGGAGGCCAGTTGCGAATCGTCAAATGTTGCTTCTTCTCCTGTGCCCTGAATCTCCACAAATCGTCCGCTGCCAGTCATCACGACATTCATATCCACGGCGGCTGCGGAATCCAATTCGTAGTCCAAATCCAAGCATGGTTTTCCATTGACGATGCCCACGCTGACGGCCGCCACACTGTCCCGCAAGGGATGCTCACTGGGCGTGGCTCGGCGAAACTCAGGGTATAGTGCGTCTGCCAGTGCCAAAAAACCGCCAGTGATACTGGCGGTGCGCGTCCCACCATCTGCTTGGATGACATCGCAGTCCACCGTAACCATGCGTTCGCCCAACATGGTCAGATCGATGATCGCCCGCAAGCTACGGCCAATCAGTCGCTGAATTTCGGTGGTACGTCCATCGGTCTTGCCATCCCGGTCGCGACGTTTTCGTTGATTGGTACTGTGCGGCAGCATGTTGTATTCTGCCGTTACCCAACCCTTGCCGGACCCCACCAACCAAGCTGGTACGTTGCTCTCAATACTCGCCGTACAGAGTACGATCGTTTCGCCGCTTTGATAGAGCACGCTGCCAGGACTAGATCGTGTGAACTTGCGTTTGATTTTTACAGCGCGGAGCTCGTTGGCAGGCATAACCATTCCATGTTCTGGTTCGTTTGAGAGATTCGAGAGACATACAGTACCGCGTGTCCCATGCTGTGAATAGATGCGAAAAACGATTATGTTGATCAACCCTATTTATTTCTGCGACTGGTCACATTCAAACATCATTCAAAGGAGCGTCAAATGTCTGCCGTAGATTTGCCTGGCATCGCGCAATTTCGGCTCGATGGTCAAACTGCAATCGTTACTGGAGGCTCCAAAGGCCTGGGCTTAGCCATTGCCGCTGGTTTTGCGTCGGCTGGCGGGAAAGTTCTGCTAGTTAGTCGTAATGCTGACCAAGCCGCTCAGCGAGCTGCTGAGATTGCCAGCCGATATGATGTCGACGCGTTTGGAATTGGCACAGATGTCACAGATTTGGAGGCAGTGCAGGAGATGCATCGTGCCGCGATGTCGCGATGGCAACGAGTGGATATTCTGGTCAATAGTGCCGGGATTAATATTCGTGGCCCCATCGACGAATTGACACCAGCTCAATTTGACGAAGTCATGCGGATCAATGTCACCGGTACGTGGAATTGTTGTCGAGCAGTCATTCCACAAATGAAGCAGGCGAAGTATGGCAGAATCGTCAATTTGGCCAGTACGCTCGGCGTAGTCGGCTTGGCGAACAGAACTCCCTACGCCTCTAGTAAAGGAGCCGTAGTGCAAATGACGCGAGCTCTGGGACTCGAGCTTGCGCCCTTTGGCATCACCTGCAATGCCATTTGCCCAGGACCGTTTCTTACCGAAATGAACATCCCGATCGCCGACAGCGAAGAGGCTAAGAAGTTTATTGTTGGTGCCGTCGCGTTGGAACGTTGGGGTGAGCTGGAGGAGATCCAGGGAGCTGCGATATACTTAGCGAGCAAAGCTGGCAGTTATACCACTGGCAGCCTGTTAACCGTCGACGGCGGTTGGACCGCACGCTGACCCGACAAGATGATGGTCTCAATCAAACAACTGGACAAGAGATTGCCGCAATCCGTCAAATTATTGGTACTTTTTTGGTTTATTCGGTTGCAGTACAAGATTTGACTCAATACAACGAACGTTCAATCTCATAATGCTATAGCGAAATCAGATAATGAAGAAACAAAAGACGATTGGTGTGTGGACTACGGCGTTAGGGCAATTGCTTCTTGTCGCCATGCTAGTGCTGTGCGTTGTAGATATTGCAGGTCTGCAAGCGCGTGGTCAGCTGCTTATTCCATTGGCAGGCTACTTGTCGGGAATCTTCACTGGCGTTGCAATGCAGTTTCTCGGTGCTGCGATTCCCAATATGAGGTTTAGCGGCGTAAACTACGAGGAATCTTAGCTTAGCCAGTAAACCTATCAGACTTTCATTTGAGTCACGAGTCTGTAATCGCCCACTGATGGTGCGGCTTGGGGCGCTCTACCAGACGCAGCCGTTTTGATGCATCAAATCGATCAGCCAGTCGATTTAAGTCAGCTGTGGGTGCATCGCCTTCATGGACTGCCAGCAAATAGCGACAGCACAAAGTATCTTTGGTCGGCACGGACACGGGGCCATGGCGCGACAGCGATGGACCTATCCATCCGTCGTCACGTATATGCCAAGCCGCCCAGGCAGCAGGCTCGTGTCCTGGGTTACTGCGATGATCGATCAAGGCCAAGCCCTCGACCATTGGCTTGCCATTGACTCGGCCAACAGGGCCTGAGTAGTCGATCCAGCGGTTAGGTTGCCCAAACAGTTGCCGCTCGCCAGTATTACCATCGGCCCCCAAGATTTTTCCCGAGCCGAAAACGACCGACAGGCTCTTTGCCACACGGAGTCCGAGGATCCCAAAATTGCTTTGGCGGAATTCGACTCCCTCTCCCTGCGCCTGGAATTCGCTCTGCAATTCCAGCGTCCAAAGTACCTGCTTATTTTGTTCGCCACGGCGCAACGTAAAGAAAACGGTTTGCTTCAAAATTGGGGTTGGATCGTGTCCATCTTGCCAAAACAATTCGACCGCCAACCTGGCGTGGGAGTCACCGTCTTCGATGGCAAGCCACTGTGATTGTCGAATACGCGCTGACGTCTCCTCTGACCAAAAATCGATCCCCAATAAATCATTGTGTGCAAACCAAAACGAGCGATGATGGTCGTGGTTCGGTGCTCCCGGGTGTCCCATTCGCGTTAGTCCGACTCCATGCTTGCCCTGTATTGGATAAAAGTATGGGCCAGGCACGTCATGACTTGCATGCCAGCGCGTGACTTCATTTCCACCGAGTAAGAATTGAAATTGCTTGCCAGGCAATGGAACAATCTGACAGTCATCAATCGGATCTACATCTTCCATCGAAAAAGCCCTTAAAGAATCGCAGATGCTCGCTCAGTGCCATGGTTAATGGCACCAGGGTCCATTCGGTTTCGTGTGGTGAAAGACACGAATAAAATCACGAACGAACAAATCTACCGAACAGTGCTATGTTTGACACGCGCAATTGTTTTCGGAGTTGTTATTGCTACCACTATTCTAAACGTCACGACACGACTCGGTGGAGCATATGAAACAAGACATCCACGTTTTCGACATCACTTTCGGAGGGGAGGGTCG